>NZ_JBFRCL010000021.1:0-135063 GCF_040965695.1 Paraburkholderia sp. BR10937 | reverse complement strand
TCAGGCAGTCCGTACAGATTTACAACCAGGAACGACCGCACCACTCGCTAAAATACAAAACGCCCGACGAAGTTCATCGAGCGTTTCTAGCTGCTATGTAGGTGTCAACCTAAGGCAGGACGGGTCACGGCGCTTTTAATTCATCCGGCTCATGAAACCGTGCGATTGCGTACGCGCTCCGGCGCGAGCACGGTCGGCAGCGCCTTGGGCAGCGAGTTCGGCCAGTCGCGGCTGTAGTGCAGGCCACGGCTCTCGCGGCGCGAGCGCGCGCTTTCCACGATCAGCGAAGCGACTTCGACGAGGTTGCGCAATTCCAGCAGGTCGCGCGTGACGCGAAAATTCGCGTAGTACTCGAGAATTTCATCGCGCAGCAGGGCGATGCGATGTTGGGCGCGCTCGAGCCGCTTGTCGGTGCGCACGATGCCGACGTAATTCCACATCAGCCGGCGCAGCTCGTCCCAGTTGTGGGCCACGACGACTTCCTCGTCGGAATCCGAGACGCGGCTTTCGTCCCAGTCGGGCAGCGGCGCATGCGCGCCCGCACTGAACCCTTCCGCCTCGATCGCCGCGGCCGCCGAGCGGCCGATCACGAGGCACTCGAGCAGCGAGTTGCTCGCGAGGCGGTTCGCGCCGTGCAGGCCCGTGTACGAGGTCTCGCCCACGGCGTAGAGGCCCGCGAGATCGGTACGCCCGGCCAGGTCGGTGACGACGCCGCCGCAGGTGTAGTGCGCGGCCGGCACCACGGGAATCGGCTCCTTCGTGATGTCGATGCCGAATTCGCGGCAGCGCGCGAGGATGGTCGGGAAATGTTCCTCGAGAAACGCTGGCGGCTGATGGCTGATGTCGAGATGCACGCAGTCGATGCCGTGCTTTTTGATCTCGAAGTCGATCGCGCGGGCGACGATGTCGCGCGGCGCCAGTTCGGCGCGCGCGTCGTGCGAGGGCATGAAGCGGGTGCCGTCGGGCAGGCGCAGCACGCCGCCTTCGCCGCGCACGGCTTCCGAAATCAGGAACGACTTGGCGTGCGGGTGGAACAGGCAGGTGGGGTGGAACTGGATGAACTCCATGTTCGCCACCCGGCAGCCCGCGCGCCACGCCATGGCGATGCCGTCGCCGGTGGCCGTGTCGGGGTTCGTCGTGTACAGATACACCTTGCCCGCGCCGCCCGTGGCGAGCACCGTGTGCGGCGCCTGAATCGTCACCGTGCGGTCGTTTTTCAGATCGAGCGCATAGAGGCCGTGGCAGCGACGGCCCGGCAGACCCAGCCGGTCGGAAGTAATGACGTCGATCGCCTGATGGTCTTCGAGGATCGTGATGTTCGGGTGCGAGCGCGCACGCTCGAGCAGCGTTTGCACGACCGCGTGGCCGGTGGCGTCGGCGGCGTGGATGATGCGGCGATGGCTGTGGCCGCCTTCGCGCGTGAGGTGAAAGCCGAGTTCGGCGGCGGCGTCCTTCGTGAACGGCACGTCCTGGGCAATCAGCCATTCGATGGCCGTGCGGCCATGCTCGACGATGTAGCGCGTGGCCGCCTCGTCGCACAGGCCGCCGCCGGCGACGAGCGTATCGTCCACGTGGTTCTCCACGCTGTCGGCCGAATCGAGCACGGCGGCAATGCCGCCCTGCGCGCGGTCACTTGCACCTTCGGTCATCGCGCGCTTGGCGATGATCACGACGCGACGCGAACCGGCGAGATTCAGCGCGACGCTCAGTCCTGCGAGGCCGCTGCCGACGATCGCTACATCGAAATTCATGATCCTGCTTCTCCGTCTCTCTTGTTCTACGCTTTCTGGCCGCCGCGTTTGCCGCAGTCCTGCGCCGTCATGGCATATGACACGCGTGTGGCAGCCGGTATAAAGCGGGAAGCATACTCCGAGAGAGGAGCGAACGGAAAGCGCCAGTTTGGGCGCCGCCGTTAAAACACCGTTGCAGCGCGCGAACCGGGGCAGGGCGGGCGTGCAAAAAGAAAAACCCCGCTAAAAAGCGGGGTTTTTCTGTCTTCGTCAGGCTAGAAACCCGATCAATTACTTGATCTTGGTTTCCTTGTACTCGACGTGCTTGCGAACAACCGGGTCGAACTTCTTGATCGACATTTTTTCCGGCATGTTGCGCTTGTTCTTCGTGGTGGTGTAGAAGTGACCCGTACCTGCGGTCGATTCCAGCTTGATCTTGTCGCGGACGCCCTTGGCCATGATTTACTCCTTACAGTTCGCCGCGTGCGCGCAGGTCTGCGAGCACGGAATCGATGCCGTTCTTGTCGATCAGGCGCAGGCCTGCGTTCGAGATGCGCAGACGCACCCAACGGTTTTCGCTTTCAACCCAGAAACGGCGGTTTTGCAGATTCGGGAGGAAACGGCGCTTGGTTTTGTTGTTAGCGTGGGAAACGTTGTTGCCGCTCATCGGCGCTTTCCCAGTGACTTGGCATACACGTGCCATGAGACACTCCTACGGAAATTCTGAGTTCGAGAGCCGCTTAAGTTTCCCAGGCGAGAAATGGCCGGAATAAGAGCGCGCTCACGTATGGATGAGAGACAACCTCGAACCCAGGCCATATTTCCCCTGGAACGCCTCGATGGGCTTCGGAACAGGGTTGGAAATAGGCAAACCGTAATTCTAGCAGAAAAAGTCCTGGAAAATCAAACCCGATTTGCACATGGTGTTGTGTGCCGCCGCGCCTCGCGCTTGTGTTGCCTCAGCTCCAGCCTTGGCGCGCGAAGGAAAACGTCTCCCGGGTGCCGATGACCAGGTGATCGATGAGTTGAACCTCCACGAGTGCCAGCGTTTCGCGCAACACCCGCGTGAGGCGCCGGTCGCTCGCGCTCGGCTGCACCGCGCCCGAAGGGTGATTATGGGCGACGATCAGGCTCGCGGCGTTGAGCGTCAGCGCGCGCCGCACGATTTCGCGAGGATACACCGCCATGCGTGTGAGCGAGCCGCGCGAGCTTTCCTCCGTGCGGATCAGCCGATGGCGCGCATCCAGAAAGAGGCAAACGAACACCTCGTGCGGCCGCCCGCCGATCAGGAGGCGCAAATAGTCCTCGACCGCTCCGGGGGAGTCGACGAGCGGCTTGTCGTCGAGCGCTTGCGCAAGCGCCCGCCGCGCGAGTTCCGTCACCGCTTGCAGCATCGCGGCTTTTGCGGGCCCGATGCCGCGCAGGGCCTCGAATTCTTCGGGCGGCGCGTCGAGCATGGCGCGCAGCGAGCCGAATTGGGCCAGCAGCGTGCGCGCCACCTCGAAGACATCGTGGCCCGGCAAGCCGAAGCCGAGCAGGATCGCGAGCAACTCCACGTCCGAGAGCGCGGCGGCGCCGGCCGAGCGCAGTCGCTCGCGGGGCATATCGCGGCGCGGTGCCGCAGGCGCCGCGTTCTCGTGGGTCGAGACCGCGGGCGCTGCCGGAGCGGGGCGGGCGCCGCCGCGGGGGCCGCGCTCCGCGCAGCCTGGACCGGGCAGGCGGACGGCGAGGGCGCCGCCGACGGTATCGGGCGCCGTGTCCAGCATGCAGGCGAGTTCCCTCATGGCAATCTCCACAGACAAATAAGGCGTGCGTGGCGCGCGCGAGTGCGAGCGTTGGCAGTGCACAATCGTGCCGCGACCGCCTCAGCCAAGTGGCTTACAATAGATGCTTTCCGGCCGCCCGAGGCAGGCCGGACCGGCGCCTTGCGGCGCGCACGCGCGAAGCGCGCGTTACGACGAAATGAGTTACGCATGAGCATCATCGACATCTCCGAAGTGAAATCCGGTTCCCACGTGACGCTGAATTACCGGCTTTCACTCGCCGATGGCACCGAAATCGTCAATACCTTTGTCGACCGTCCCGCCACCCTGCTGATGGGCGCCGGCCAGCTTGCGCCGCCGCTGGAAGAGATTCTGCAGGGCCTGAAGGTGGGTCACCACTCGACCTTTCAGCTAGAACCCGGCGTCGCTTTCGGCCAGCGCAACCCCGACCTGATCCAGCGCGTCTCGCTCAAGACCCTGCGCGAGAACGGCATGATCGGCGAGGAGTTCAGCCCGGGCGACCTGATCGAATTCAATGCTCCCAACGGCGGGCGCTACGCGGGTGTGCTCAAGGAAGTGAACGAGACCTCCGCCCTGTTCGATTTCAACCACCCGCTCGCTGGCCAGGCGGTTGCGTTCGAAGTGCAAATCATCGGAATCCTTTAAAGCCCATGACCAACACGGACACGTCCCTCATCGCAGAACTGGCCGACGCGGAAATCCTGCTCGCCCAGCCGCGCGGCTTTTGCGCCGGCGTCGATCGGGCCATCGAGATCGTCGAGCGCGCCATCCAGCTTCACGGCGCACCGATCTACGTACGTCACGAAATCGTCCACAACGCCTATGTCGTCGAAGACCTGCGCAAGAAAGGGGCGATCTTCATCGAGCAGCTCGAAGAGGTGCCGTCCGGCAACACGGTGATTTTCAGCGCGCACGGCGTCTCCAAGTCGGTGCGCGCCGACGCTGAGGCGCGCGGCCTGCGCGTCTACGACGCGACCTGCCCGCTCGTCACGAAGGTGCACGTGGAAGTCGCGAAAATGCGCGACGAAGGGCTCGACATCGTCATGATCGGGCACAAGGGCCATCCGGAAGTGGAAGGCACCATGGGGCAGGTGGCCGAGGGCATGTACCTCGTCGAAGACATTGCCGATGTCGAGGCGCTCAAGCTGCGCGACCCGCAGCGCGTGGCGTTCGTCACGCAGACCACGCTCTCGGTGGACGACGCCGCGGAAATCATCGCGGCGCTCAAGGCCCGTTTTCCGGCCATTCGCGAGCCGAAGAAGCAGGACATCTGCTACGCCACGCAGAATCGCCAGGACGCCGTCAAGTTCATGGCGCCGCAGTGCGACGTCGTGATCGTGGTGGGCAGCCCGAACAGTTCTAATTCGAACCGGTTGCGTGAAGTGGCCGAGAAGCGCGGCATTCCTGCCTATATGGTGGATGCGCCTGAGCAGATCGACCCCCAGTGGCTCGCCGGCAAGCGCCGGATCGGCCTGACGGCCGGAGCGTCGGCTCCCGAAGCGCTCGCTCAGGAGATCATTCGCCGCCTGCACGAACTTGGTGCGCGCAACGTGCGTGCGCTCGAAGGCATCGAGGAGAACATTGCATTCCCGTTGCCGCGCGGACTCGGTCAGCCAGGCTGACGCCTCCCGCACTCCGCGAGAACGCGCCCATGGGGCGCGTTTTTTTATACCTGTGACAGATGCGGCGCGCCAATAATAAGGGTCGCATGATGAGAAGAGGCAGGTTAACCTCACATTGGCCGGGTGCTCTTATTAGTGTTTTCTCTAGCGTGCAGGGTCGAATTGCGTGGTATGACCCCGAATTTATGGGGCAATTGGCACGCTTTCGACACGAATGCACCGCGTCGGAGCGGCATTATTATGCCCTCCCTTAAATATCCTTCATTTGAACCAATGCCCGCCCGACAAGGCATTGCGGCCATTATCTGCAACACATGATGCGATGCCCGTCGATTTTTGGTGCAACTGGTGCACGAAAATGCGGCGCAACCTGCGGTGCAACCCATCTCGGGTGGTTATCTAAAAATATGGTTGCAATGCAGGAAAACCCTGCCGGCTCAACAATATTGCCCGTCGCATAATTGGCGTTACAATGCGCGCGTTCTGAAGGCTGGACATCCCATGAGAAGGCCATCAGGCAAGCATTTCGGAAGGCGCAGGAGACCTGATTAATGCGATTCAAGTCGGCTTTTGCCGCGTCATCGATCAATGCGGTTGCGCCCCGCCACACGTGGCACAGCCGCAATGTCGAGACGGGCACGAGCGCAACATCGATCATTTCTGGCATGCAGATTGCTTTTGCATGCACCGGCGTTGTCACGCCGGTTCGCCGCCTGGGCGCGACGGATCTCGCAGCTGAGATCCCGCAGTGCGCGGGTGGCCGGGGTGAGGGAGTCATGGCGTTTGACGCATTCGCGTTTGTCGGCCGCAAGGCTCGCCGCGAATACGCCAACGTGAATATGACGCGTAGTTGATTGAACCCGACGGCACCGAACCATCCGACGGTGCCGTTTTTGCATCCGCTTTTGGCGAGCCTGCCGCTGCAACACAGCGGCAACGCAAACCAGGGCGGCCAACCGTTACCGGTTTTTACTTCAATACCCGAAAGTGTCGTTGCGGTTCCGTAAAACATCGCCCACCGGCCGATGACGAGCGCGAATCCGGTTGCACGGGCTAAGGAGCATTAAATGGATATTTTCATCCAGCAGATCCTGAATGGGCTGGTGCTTGGCAGCATCTACGCCATCATCGCACTGGGCTACACCATGGTGTACGGGATTCTGGGCATCATCAACTTCGCGCACGGCGACGTGCTCATGGTGGGCGCCATGGTCGCGCTCTCCGCGATCAACGTGCTCCACAATCACTTCCCGGGCCTCGGGAACATCCCCACGCTGTGCATTGCACTCGCGGTTGCCGCGGTCGTGTGTGCGGTCGTCGGGTACACGATCGAAAAGGTCGCGTACCGGCCGCTGCGTCGCGCGCCGCGCCTCGCGCCGCTGATCACCGCGATCGGGGTGTCGATCCTGCTGCAGACGCTCGCCATGATCATCTGGGGCCGCAATCCGCTCGCGTTCCCCCAGCTCATCTCGACCGATCCGATCAACGTCGTCAAGCCGACTGAAACCGGCGTGGGTGCCGTGATCTCGATGACGGAAATCGTCATCATCGTCGTCGCGTTCGTCGTGATGGCGGGTCTCCTGCTCCTCGTGCACAAGACCAAGCTCGGCCGCGCCATGCGCGCCATCGCCGAGAACCCGAACAACGCTTCGCTGATGGGCGTGAACCCGAACTTCGTGATCTCGGCCACGTTCATGATCGGCTCGGCGCTCGCCGCGCTGGCCGGCGTGATGATCGCCTCGGAATACGGCAACGCGCACTTCTACATGGGTTTCATCCCCGGCATGAAGGCCTTCACGGCCGCCGTGCTGGGCGGCATCGGCAACCTCGGCGGCGCGATGGTCGGCGGCGTGGTGCTCGGCCTGATCGAGCAGCTCGGCGCAGGCTACATCGGCAACCTGACCGGTGGGGTGTTCGGCAGTAACTATCAGGACGTCTTCGCATTCATCGTGCTGATCGTCGTGCTCGTGTTCCGTCCGTCGGGGCTGCTGGGCGAACGTGTCGCGGACCGCGCATAAGAGGGAGTAACACAACATGACTTCAATTCAACCGATCGAGCCGTCGACGACGCTCATCCCCGAAAAGAACATGACGAAGACCCTCACGGTCGGCATCGTGACGGCCATCGTCGTGGCAGCGCTCCCCTTCGTGGTGGGCGCCGCGGGCGGCAACTACTGGGTGCGCGTGCTCGACTTCGCGATGCTGTACGTGATGCTCGCGCTGGGCCTGAACGTGGTGGTGGGCTTCGCCGGCCTGCTGGACCTGGGCTATATCGCGTTCTACGCGGTGGGCGCCTACGTGGCCGCGCTGCTCACGTCGCCGCACCTGACCACGCAGTTCACGTGGATCGCCAACATGTTCCCGAACGGGCTGCATACGCCGTACTGGATCGTTGTGCCGTGCGCCATGGCGCTCGCCGCGATCTTCGGCGTGCTGCTCGGCGCGCCGACTCTGCGTCTGCGTGGCGACTACCTCGCCATCGTGACCCTGGGCTTCGGGGAAATTGTTCGTATCTTCATGAACAACCTCGACCGTCCGGTGAACATCACCAACGGGCCGCAGGGCATTACCGGCGTCGCGCCGCTGCAGGTGTTCGGCTTCAATCTCGCGCAGCCGCACGAGATCCTGGGCTTCACGTTCACGTCGGTCTACATGTACTACTACGTGTTCGTGATCTGCGCGCTGCTCGTGATCTGGGTGTGTACGCGTCTGCAGCACTCGCGTATCGGCCGCGCATGGGCCGCGATCCGCGAGGACGAAATCGCCGCCAAGGCCATGGGTATCAACACCCGTAACGTCAAGCTGCTCGCGTTCGCGATGGGCGCGTCGTTCGGCGGTCTGTCGGGCGCGATGTTCGGCGCGTTCCAGGGCTTCGTGTCACCGGAATCGTTCACGTTCTGGGAATCGGTCGTCGTGCTCGCCTGCGTGGTGCTGGGCGGCATGGGCCACATCCCCGGCGTGATTCTCGGCGCCGTGCTGCTCGCCATTTTCCCGGAGTTCCTGCGCTCGACGATGGGCCCGCTCCAGCACATGCTGTTCGGCCACGAAGTCGTCGATACGGAAGTCATTCGCCAGCTGCTCTACGGCCTCGCCATGGTCGTCATCATGCTGTATCGCTCGGAAGGCCTGTGGCCGGCGGCGAAGCACGAAGACAAGATCGCGAAGATCGCCAAGCGTGCCAGCAAGAAGCCGGTTCGCGCATAAGGACAGGGAGAACACCACATGAGCAACAAAGCTATCCGCCTGTCCGTGAAGGGCGTGAACAAGCGCTTCGGCGGCCTGCAGGCGCTGTCCGACGTCGGCCTGCAGATCGAGGAAGGCACGATCTACGGCCTGATCGGCCCGAACGGCGCCGGCAAGACCACGTTCTTCAACGTGATTACCGGTCTGTACACGCCTGATTCCGGCGAATTCAAGCTCGACGGTACGGCCTACACGCCGACCGCTGTCTATCAGGTAGCGCAGGCGGGCATCGCTCGTACCTTCCAGAACATTCGCCTGTTCGGCGGCATGACCGCGCTCGAGAACGTGATGGTCGGCCGCCACGTGCGCACGAAGCACGGCCTGCTCGGCGCTGTGTTCCAGACGCCCTCGGAGCGTCAGGAAGAGCGCGAGATCAAGGAACGTGCGATCGAGCTGCTCGAATACGTGGGCATCGCTCAATACGCCGACTACACCTCGCGCAACCTCTCGTACGGCCACCAGCGCCGTCTGGAAATTGCGCGCGCACTCGCGACCGATCCGAAGCTGCTCGCGCTCGACGAGCCGGCAGCCGGCATGAACGCGACCGAGAAGGTCGAACTCACGCGCCTGCTCGACAAGATCCGCGCCGATGGCAAGACCATCCTGCTGATCGAGCACGACGTGAAACTGGTGATGGGCCTGTGCAACCGGATGACAGTGCTCGACTATGGCAAGGTGATCTCCGAAGGGCTGCCGCAAGACGTGCAGAAGGACCCGAAGGTGATCGAGGCATATCTGGGTGCGGGGGTTCACTGATGTCGACATCGGTTCTGAAAATCAAGGGTCTGCAGGTCAACTACGGCGGGATCCAGGCAGTCAAGGGCGTGGACATGGAAGTTCGCCAGGGCGAACTCGTCACGCTGATCGGCGCGAACGGCGCGGGCAAGACCACGACGATGAAGGCCATCACGGGCCTGAAGCCGTACTCGGCTGGCGACATCGAGTACATGGGCCAGTCGATCAAGGGCGTGCCCGCGTATGAACTGCTCAAGCGCGGCCTCGCGATGGTGCCGGAAGGCCGCGGCATCTTCGCGCGCATGTCGATCCTCGAAAACATGCAGATGGGCGCGTACCTGCGCAGCGACAACGACGGCATCCAGAAGGACGTCGAGCGCATGTTCGGCTTCTTCCCGCGCCTGAAGGAACGCGCCACGCAGCTCGCAGGCACGCTCTCGGGCGGCGAGCAGCAGATGCTGGCCATGGCGCGCGCGATCATCAGCAAACCGAAGCTTCTCTTGCTCGACGAGCCTTCGATGGGTCTCTCGCCGATCATGGTCGAGAAGATCTTCGAAGTGGTGCGTACGATCTCGTCGGAAGGCATCACGGTGCTGCTCGTGGAGCAGAACGCACGTCTCGCGCTGCAGGCAGCGAATCGCGGCTACGTGATGGATTCGGGCCTCGTGACGATGGAAGGCGAGGCCAAGCAGATGCTCGACGATCCGAAGGTGCGCGCGGCGTACCTGGGCGAGTAAGCAGCATTGCGCAGCGGTCCGCGCGGCCGCAGCAAAACAAAAGCCGCATGGGTGCGAAACCTATGCGGCTTTTTTCGTGGCGTCGATCGATGAGGCTCAGGCGAGCGCTTCGGACTCCTGCACGGCGAGGCGCTTGCCGAGACTCACCACGGCATCGGTGCGATAGCCGAGCTGCTCGTAGAACGCGAGAACCTCGGCCTTGTCGGTGAGCACCTGAAGGTTGAGCTTGAGGCACCCCAGCGCGGCGAGCGCGCTTTCCGCATGGCGCACGAGCCGCGTGCCGAGGCCGTGGCGCCGTGCATCGGGCGCCACGGCGACCGAATAGAGCCAGCCGCGATGCCCGTCGTAACCGGCCATGGCCGTGCCGAGGAGCGCGCCGTCGACGTCGCGCGTGGCGACGAAGAACAGTTCCGGCTGCGTGCCGAGCTTGTTCGCGATCGACAGACGCGGATTGCGATGCGGCCGGCTCGCATCGTTGTACTCGGGAAACGCCTGCCGCCAGAGCGCGATTACCGCTTCGGTATCGGCTTCGCTGAACACGCGGATCGTGGCGGACATCGCTCGTGCTCCGTCTGGTTACAGCGAGTCGAGGATCGTGCGCAGCATCGCCATCATCTGGTCGATTTCCTGCGTCGTCACGTTCAGCGCCGGCATGAAGCGCAGCAGGTTCGGGCGCGCGGCGTTGAGCAGCAGGCCGTCCGGCTGCATGAGGCGCGCCTTCTCGACGATCTGCGGGCCGATGTCCTTGCCGAGCAGCAGCGCGCGCAGCAAGCCTTCGCCACGCTCGCCCTGGAAGCCGCGTTCGGCCGAAAGCTCGAGCAGCTTTTCGCGCAGATACTCGCCGCGAGCGCGCACGCCTTCGAGGAAGCCGGGCGCAACCAGTTGCGAGATCACCGAATAGCCCACGGCCGTCATCAGCGGGTTGCCGTTGTACGTGCCGCCCTGATCGCCCGCTTCGAACACGGCGATTTCCTTCTTCGCGAGCAGCGCCGCGAGCGGCACGCCGCCGCCAATGCCCTTGCCTAGCGTCATGATGTCCGGCTCGATGCCCGAGAGTTCGTAGGCGAAGAGGGTGCCCGCACGGCCGCAGCCGCTCTGCACTTCGTCGACGATCAGCAGGATGCCGTGCTTCTTCGTGAGCGCGCGCAGTTGCTGCATGAATTCGCGCGTGGCGGGAATCACGCCGCCTTCGCCCTGGATCGGTTCGAGCATCACGGCGACCGTCTTCGCGTTGATGAGCTTCTCGACCGAGGCGATGTCGTTCAGGTCGGCCTTCGGGAAGCCCGGCACTTGCGGTGCGTAGATCGTGTCCCAGCCCGGCTTGCCGCTCGCCGACATGGTCGCGATCGTACGGCCGTGGAAGCTGTGGTCGAACGTGATGATCTCGTAGGCGCCGTCGCGATGCTTCTTGCCCCACTTGCGCGCGAGCTTGATCGCGCCTTCGTTGGCTTCGGCGCCGCTGTTGGCGAAGAACACCTTGTCGAAGCAACTGTGCTCGGTGAGCAGGCCTGCGAGCTTCGCCATCGGCTCGTTGTAGAAGGCCGGCGACGGGTTGATGAGCAGGCGCGACTGCTTTTCCAGCGCCTCGATCATGCCGTCGTTGCAGTGCCCGAGGCTGTTGACGGCCCAACCCTGGATGAAGTCCAGGTATCGCTTGCCTTCGTTGTCGTAGAGCCACGACCCCTTGCCATGCGTGAAAACGATTTCGGGCCGGTTGGTGATGTACATCAGCGACTCGATCGGGTACTCGGAATAATTCATGGCAACGGGCTCCGCGTTGGGGCTGCACAAGGGTTGAAGAAGATACGGCGGAAAAACAAAAAGCCACGGACTGGCCGTGGCTTTCGTGATTCGAACTTGCTGTGCGTTGAGAAGTGCAACGCGCGTCCGCGAGTAGCCAGGCCCTAAGGATGGGGCGAGCGGCGACGTCGAAGGGCGGACAGGATGCAGTTCATGGGCGCAAGAATACGACAAGCCGAATGGCGATGTAAACCATCAATGTGCCGAATTTTTCCAGACAGCCGAAGAATTTTTCGTGACGGCCGTCCGGCGGGGCGATGCATTGCATACGCAACGACCCGCTCGCGCGAGCTTCAGACGGCGTTCGCGAGGTCCGCGGCGCTCGTGAACGAGTCCGCGTAGAACTCGTCTTCGGGCAGGCCGTGGTGCTGCGTGAAGTCGCGCTGCGCGGACTCCACCATCACCGGCGCGCCGCACGCATAGACCTGGTGGCCCGAAAGATCGGGCAGATCCTCGATTACGGCGCGGTGCACGAAGCCCGTGCGGCCGGTCCAGTTGTCGCCGGCGGCGGGCTCGGAGAGCACCGGCACGAAGCGGAAGTTCGGGATCTCCTTCGCCCATTGCTCGGCGAGATCCATCAGGTACAGGTCCTTCTTCTGGCGCGCACCCCAGTAGAGCGTCATCGGGCGGTTCAGGTTCTTGTGGACCGCGTGCTCGACGATCGCCTTGAGCGGCGCGAAGCCGGTGCCGGAGGCGAGCAGCACGATGGGCTTATCGGAATCCTCGCGCAGGAAGAAGGTGCCGAGCGGCGCTTCGAAGCGAAGGATGTCGCGCTCCTTCATCTGCGAGAAGACGTGGTCGGTGAACTTGCCGCCCGGCATGTGGCGGATGTGCAGCTCGATCGGGCCTTCCTCGTGCGGCGCGCTCGCCATCGAGTAGCTGCGGCGCGTGCCGTCCTTGAGGATGAATTCGAGGTACTGGCCGGCCAGATACTGCAGGCGCTCGTTGGCCGGCAGCTGCAGCTTGAGGACGACGACGTCGTCGGCGCGGCGCTCGATGGCGGCGATGCGGGTAGGCAGCTTGCGCACCTGCACGTCGCCCACGCCCGCCACTTCGCGGATATCGATTTCGAGGTCGGTTTGCGCCGTCGCACAGCAGAAGAGGGCCATGCCGCGCGTTCTTTCGTCATTGGAAAGCGCCGAAGCCGCGTGGGCGCGCTGCTCCACTTCGCCGTTGCAGACCGTGCCCTTGCACGAGCCGCATGCGCCGTTCTTGCAGCCATACGGCAGGCCGATGCCCTGACGCAGGGCCGCGTTGAGAATGGGTTCGTCGGGCTCGACCTGGAATTGCCGGCCGCTTTGCTTGAGCGTTACGTTGAAAGCCATATTCAGGGAAGCGTAAGTCTGTATCCGAGGGTTGATTCCGGGCGCGGGTCGCTTTGGTCAGGTTGCCGCGTTTGCTTGCCGGCCTTCGCCGCGAGGCCCGGGCCGCTAAAATGGTTCCACCATGATTGCCACACGAACCTTGCGCCGTGCGCGCATCCTGATTGTCGGTTGCGGCGACGTCGGCCTGCGCGGCGTCGCCCAGTTGCGCGAGCGGCCGGACCGCGCGCGCGTATTCGCGCTCACGCGCCGTGCCGAGCGCGCAGACGCGCTGCGGGCCGCGGGTGCAACGCCGGTGCGCGGCGACCTCGATTCCCGCACGAGTCTCGCGCGCATCGCGGGCCTGGCCGGCACCGTCCTGCACCTCGCGCCACCGCAAAAGGACGGCGACGACGACCTGCGCACGCGCCGCCTGATCGCGGCGCTCGCGGCGCGGCGTCGCGCGGTGTCGCGGCCTGCGCTGGCGGGCGTGGCGCCGCGCGCCTTGCGGCCCCCATTGCATTGCCTCGTGGAGCGCATGCGCCGCAGCGCTTTTGGCCAAGCCGCAGGCTTTGGAGCATCCGTCATTGTACCCGAGCGCATCCGGCGGTTTTCTCGTACCCGGCGCAAGCGCCTCGATCGCCCGAGGCTCGTCTACGCAAGCACGACGGGGGTGTACGGGGATTGCGGCGGCGCGCGCATCGACGAAACACGCACGGTGCAGCCCGCCAACGCCCGCGCCATACGCCGGGTGTCGGCCGAACGGCAACTGCGCCGCGCGACGGCGCGCGGCGTGCTCAGCGCCACGATCGCGCGCATTCCCGGCATTTACGCGGCGAACCGCCTGCCGCTCGCGCGGCTCGAGAAGCGCACGCCGGCGCTCATCGCGAGCGACGACGTCTACACGAGCCACATCCACGCAGACGATCTCGCGGCGATTCTCCTGCGCCTCGCGACGCACGGCCGCCCGGGGCGCACGATCCACGCGACAGACGACAGCGAGCTGAAGATGGGCGAGTATTTCGACCGCGTAGCCGATGCCTTCGGCCTCGCGCGCGCCCCGCGCGTGAGCCGCGCCGAGGCCGAGCGCGAACTCGAGCCCGTCTTGCTGTCGTTCATGCGGGAGTCGAGACGGCTCGCCAATACGCGCCTCAAGCGCGAACTGCGCGTGCGTTTGCGTTATCCCGACGTAGATGCGTTCTTGCGCACGCTGCCGCCGCACCCGTGACTGCGGGCGGGCGGCGCGGCGCAAAGCGTGCCGTTCACGTGATGGCCGGCAGCGCTTCGAGAAGGAGGAAGCACAATAGCGCTCCGATGAGCGCCCCGATGAGGTTCGGATGATACTGATGTCGCATATGCATCGACGCGAGCAGGCCCCCAATCAGAACCGCCCCTAGCGCCATGAAGGCCATCAACACGAATGAAATTTCGAATGAGCCGTTGATGATCATGATGCCCCTCCTTGCAACTTGTAATCGTTCTTGAGACGAGTATAGGGCGGAAGCTCGGCAAGGACATGCTGCGGCGCGGCAAAAACGATGCCTGTTTGCAAGCATCGGTGTGTCAACGCACTGAGCGGCGGTTGCTCGCGCCGCCCGGTGGTGGTTTACCCGTTGTTGCGCAACGCGTCGAGCGCCGCGGCGTCGAGCCATTGCCAGGCGCCCGGTGCCAGACCGGCAGGCAGGGAAAAGCCGCCGATGCGCTCGCGGTGGAGCGCCTCGACGCGGTTGCCGGCCGCGGCCACCATCCGTTTGACCTGATGATATTTGCCTTCGAGCACGGTCAGCGCCAGCTCGTGGTCCGCACGTGCGTGGGCGGCGACGGCGGCAATCGGCTCGCGCTCGCCGTGCAGCAGCACGCCTGCACGCAGGGCATCGAGCTGGGTGTCTTCGAGCGGATGGCGTGTACTCGCCACGTAGACCTTCGGCACCTTGCGTTTGGGCGACGTGAAGGCGTGGACGAACTGGCCATCGTCGGAAAGCAGCAGGAGGCCGGTCGTATCCTGATCGAGGCGGCCCACGCACTGCACGTTGCGCTGCGCGAACTGCGGCGGCAGCAGATGAAACACGCTCAGGTGATGCTGCGGATCGCGCGAGCACTCATAGCCCGCGGGCTTGTTGAGCGCGAGGTAGGCGCGCTCGTGAAACGGCCACGGCGTGCCGTCCACGCTGAAGACGAGGCCGGCCGTGTCGAACGTGGCGAGCGGGTCGGTGCACGGCTCGCCCGCGACGGCGACCCGTGCGTCGGTGATGAGCGCGCGGCATTGGCGGCGTGAGCCGAAACCCTGGGTGAAGAGAATGCTTTCGAGATTCATGACGGACGGCGGACAGCGTAGAGCCGGCTATTTTATCCGTGGCGACGTGGTCCGCGCCGCCGTGCCCGCCGCCTGTCCGCTTCGCACGGCTTGACCGCGTATTTCGGGCGGATGGCGTAACGTAACGCAGGGCATTCGCAGGTCCGGCGCAGTGGCAGGCCCCGGACGCCTGCATCCTTGCCCCCACATCTCTTCTCGCGCAGCGCCCGGCCCCGGTGCGCGCGCTGCGCCATACGGCTCACGTGGAGAACACCATGGCGAAGACAATCGCGGATCATCTGGCGAAAACGCTCGAGGCAGTCGGCGTCGAGCGCATCTGGGGCGTGACCGGCGACAGCCTGAACGGGCTGTCGGCGAGTCTGCGCAAGCTCGGCACGATCCGCTGGATGCACACGCGGCACGAGGAAGTCGCCGCCTTCGCGGCGGGCGCCGAAGCGGCGGCAACCGGCCGGCTCGCGGTGTGCGCGGGCAGTTGCGGGCCCGGCAACCTGCATCTCATCAACGGTCTTTACGACTGCCATCGCAACCGCTCGCCGGTGCTCGCGATCGCGGCGCACATTCCCTCGACGGAAATCGGCCTCGGCTATTTCCAGGAGACGCACCCGACCGAACTCTTCCGCGAGTGCAGCCACTACGTGGAACTGGTGACGAACGCCTCGCAGTTCCCGCGCGTGCTCGACACCGCGCTGCGCACCGCGATCGACCAGAAGGGCGTCGCCGTGATCGTGCTGCCCGGCGACGTGGCGCTTCTGGACGCGTCCGACGAGGAGCCGGCATGGGCCCAGGCGGCGCGTCCGGCGACCTTGCCTTCGTCGGCGGATATCGACCGGCTCGCCGAGCTGCTCAATCGCTCCGAGGCGGTGACGCTGCTGTGCGGCAGCGGCTGCAAGGGCTCGCATGACGAAGTGGTGGCCTTCGCGGACGCGCTCGGCGCGCCGACGGTGCATGCGCTGCGCGGCAAGCAGTACGTCGAATGGGACAACCCCTACGACGTGGGCATGACCGGACTGATCGGCTTCAGCTCGGGCTACCACGCGATGATGTCGTGCGACACGCTCGTCATGCTCGGCACCGACTTCCCGTATCGCAACTTCTATCCGCAGCACGCGAATATCGTGCAGATCGACCGCGACGCGGCCGCGCTCGGCAAACGCGCGCCGCTCGCGCTCGGGCTCATCGGCGACGTACGCGAGACGTTGCGCGCGCTCACGCCGAAGCTCACGCGCAAGACCGACCGGCGCTTCCTCGAGCATGCGCGCGAGCACTACGCGAACGCGCGCAAGGGGCTCGACGAACTCGCGCGCCCGGCGGCCGCCGGCAAGCCGCTGCATCCGCAGTATGTGGTGGCGCGCCTCGATGCGCTCGCCGAGGACGACGCCATCTTCGCGGTCGACGTTGGCACGCCTACGCTCTGGGCCGCGCGCTACCTGACGATGAACGGCCGGCGCCGCCTGCACGGCTCGTTCAACCACGGCTCGATGGCGAACGCCATGCCGCAGGCGCTCGGCGCGCAGGCGGCGCATGCCGGGCGCCAGGTCGTCTCGCTCTCCGGCGACGGCGGCCTTTCGATGCTGCTCGGCGACATTCTCACGGCGCGCCAGCTCGATCTGCCGATCAAGATCGTTGTCCTGAATAACAGCTCGCTCGGTTTCGTCGCCATGGAGATGAAGGCGGGCGGCTATGTGGAGACGGGCACCGATCTGGCGGCCACCAACTTCGCAGATATCGCGCAAGGCGCGGGCCTTTTCAGCGTGCGCGTGGAGACGTCCGAAGCGCTCGATGAGGCGTTGCGCGCGGCGTTCTCTCACGCAGGGCCGGCGCTCGTCGACGTCGTGACGACGAAGCACGAACTGGCCATGCCGCCGAAGCTGCAGTGGGCGCAAGCGAAAGGGTTCAGCCTCTACATGCTGCGTGCGGTGCTGAGCGGGCGTGGAGACGAGGTGGTGGAACTGGCGCAGACGAATTTGCGCTGAGGCTCGCGCGGCAGACCTGCGTCAGTCAGTAATCGAGACGCAGGTGCTGTCCTCTGGCCAGGTGCGAAATTCATCGACGCGGCCCGCGCGCACGTCGAGCAGCAGGCGGTCCAGCGCTTCGAGCTTCGCGGATTTGTCTGCGCTCGAGCGGATCAATGTGGCGGCGGCGCGTCCGGAGACGGACTCGTGGGCCTCGATGAGGATGCGTATGGCTTCCTCTCGCGTCATGAAAATGCGGTCCATCGTGCGCTCCCGGTTTGCTATCTCAATAACATCGACAACGATAGCAGCGGGGCGCGGCAGGCCGTGCGGCATCCGCAGGACGCTTGATCTTCGTCCAAAGAAGGGCGTGCCGGCTTCCGGCCGGCAACAAAAAAACCCGCGAAGCGTTGAGCTTTCGCGGGTTTCAGGATTCCGGCGGCAAGTGCCGGAAAGCATTCTGGTGCTCGGGCCGGAATGAAATAAATCTCGCTATTTCAATTCTGGCGGGGATTTGTTGTTTTTTTGATCGAGAGATACCACCAAAAATACCACCAAACCGGGGGTGCTACCCGCTTATCCACAGGTCGGGCCAGCTATACCATACGCGCCTACCTCCACACTGTCGCTAATTCAAGTCGCGATGCCCTCTTCACTCGTTCCTTTCCGGTAAGATTTCCTATCTCGTTGGAAGCAGGGCGGTAAATGCGATTACTCGAAGAGATTGTCACCCTTCTGAGCGACAAAGACGGTTCGCTGACGGATGCACTTTTGAAAACGAAAGTGCTGATGCACCGTATCGGCCATAAGGAGCTCGCCGATTGGGTGAACGACGAACTCAATGGGTACACAACGGATTGCCCGGTCCCGGCTTATCGCGTTGTCCCCGCGCGTCTCTATGGTGATATTTCCAATATTGCCTGGCAACACAATGCGATGGCGCTGCCAACAGCGCATCTCCAAAAGGAGATGCGAGAGAGATTCTGCGTCGAGAAGCTGCGTCAATCGGTTCAGGTGTTAGAAGCACTGTCGAAGGCAAGCAATTCGCTAAGCAGACCCGTTCAGCCGGAGTTGTATGGCCTGCTCGCCAAAGGTGCGATTGAGCCAAGCTTTCACATAAATCGGGCGTGGGTCCAGTTCGAACCTACGCAGATCGTAAATGTGCTGATCGAGGTTCGTTCCCGTCTATTGGATTTCGCGCTCAATCTGCAAGGGGAGTTAGGTGACGTGGCCGACGACAAGATGAAGGAGGCAGCGCAGGGTATCGACGCTCCTGGAATGTTCGCGTCCGCTGTGTTCGGCGATAACGCGACGTTTGTTTTTGGGAACAACAACGCAACCACGATCACGAACACCGTGAGCAAGGGTGATTTCGTCTCGTTGGCGAGAGTCTTCAAGGACACGGGTGTCAGCGAAACTGACGTGGCTGAACTCAAAGCTGCTGTAGACGATGATGATCCGAAGGTTGTCGCCGAGACGAAGCAATTCGGTCCGCAGGTCAAGGCGTGGATGACCAAGATGACCGCGAAGGCAATTGACGGTGTATGGGCGGTTGGAATCGGCGCTGGTGGAAATCTGCTGGCAGATGCCCTCGGCAGCTACTACGGCATCAAGTGACGTTCGCCGTTGGAGGCACATTTCTCGCGTGGCGCACTGGATATGGCGCACGTGCTTTGCCTCCCTCAGCATACAGAGATATTTGAAAATAGGTTTGTCCCGCCCTCGTGGTAAGCGACGATCCTCACACTCCCACTTTGAAAAATGGCAAAAAATCTAGCGATACTCGTTGGCGTAACGGACTACATTGATAGCGACAGCGCGCTGCCCGCGTGCGCAAATGACGTTGCTGTTATGCAGGAGCTCTTGAACGGTGCAGCGGGCAAATTCGATGAAATTTTCATCACGCCGTCTGGAGAAGACGGCCAGCATACCAAATCACGTATTGCCGACTACATTGCCCGACACAGCACGGAAGACATAGACGAACTCTTCTTTTATTTCACAGGGCATGGCGATTTCGTTGAAGATGAATTCCGTTTTTTGCTCCGAGATTATTCGGCGGCAAAACCCGCCCAGACTTCACTGACAAATACTGAATTAGATAATCTCCTGCGGGCGTTAGGGCCGAAGGTCGTCGTGAAAGTAATCGACGCTTGTTATTCTGGAATGCCGTACATAAAGGACGGAGCCGGGTTTTCAGAATACATGAAATCTTCCACGCAAAATGTTTTTGAAACTTGCTATTTTTTGTGTAGTTCACAAAGTGATCAGCGCTCTTGGGCTGCAAGTGATTTGAGTTATTTTACTCGGGCATTCGTTGAGGCAGTCGCATCTTCGTCATTGGATTCGATTAGATACAAAGATGTAATTGATTATATATCGGATGCCTTTCAGCGAGATTCAAAACAAAAACCACTATTCGTAACTCAGGGCAGTTTTACAGAAGTCTTTGGTGACTTTTCGCCTGAGGTACGGGAGCGGCTGGCGCTACGAGTTGCAAAAAAAGAAACCGATGAAAAATCCGTTACGATTGCGGAGCGACGTAGCTTTGTTGATGTCGTTAACGCACTTGCGAGAGATTATGTGACACTCAACCAAGCAATTCAGCATGTGTCGAATTTAAAATCGAATATAGAGAAACATAATATTCTGGGTGAGCTTTCATCGCTATTTGAAGTGACAAAAGATTTTCGTGAGGATTACTCTGTCCCGAAGTCGGAAGTTCTTGGGAAATGGGCAAAAGATGATGATCGTGGTTTTTTTGTCGCCCCTGCTTACACCCGGGAGGCATACGAGGCTCCGGTAGATAATCCTCTTGGATCAATTGCACGACTTATGAATACCGGAGTGCCTGAAAAAACTGTCACAAAATATCGTAATGTGATCGATGGCGTGACGACTCAGGTTAAGGGCATGCCGTTTTGCTCGGTGTTTGTTGAATTTTCTCCGAAATTGCCGAATCTGAAGAAATACGCTGCTTGGGTGGCTTGTTTTTTGTCTAAAACAGAAATTCAGATATCATTTTGTTTTTCGGAATACAAGGAGGTCGCGTGGAATGAATATAAATCTGCCGCGCTGACCGAATGGACATCTTATCCAGCGAAATTTTCTGTGTTTGATGGCGGCGCGAGGTTCTTGGAAGTTTTATCGGAAAAACTGAACGCGTGGATGAGAGAGCGGATCGCAAAGTCTCTCAACATTGCGGACGACTTCACGACCGGGGCTGAGCCTGTCAACGCGTTGCCCGCGCCGGGGAAGGCTTAATACCGATAGGCCGATGATTTGAGGTCAGCGCGGTACGTCTGTCTCCCGATTGGCGGGGCTGGGTTGATGCCGTTTGGTCATCCCGTCCACGCCTCCAAAGCACATGAGAAAAATTTTCTGTGTCGTCGTCATGCGCAGTGATGGCCTTCGCTTCAAGCGACCCAATGCCTCATCTGGCTGATTGTCGCCCGGCCAGATGGCCGTCTAAAAAAATTCGCCGACCCTGCGCAATGGCGGTGTAGATGCAGGATTTCCAGATTCCCTGTCACGAATCACCGTCCCCTTCACGAATCCCGCCACGGCCGGCCGAACGTTGCGCCAGAACCATCGAAATAGTCGAGCAAATTCAAGGGTTCCGGACTCCACGAAATCTGGTATCCGACAACTCCCAGGCGATTGTCACCACACCGTATGCACCGCACCAAACCGAAAAGCTCAGCCGCCCGAGCGTTCCTTCTCAGCTACCTAAAACGTGGCTGCAAGCCGCAGAACGAAGTCTTTCTGGCGGCGGCCGACGCCGGAATCAATAAGCATACGCTGGAGAAATCTTCGCGTGAAATCCACATCATCAAACGCAAGGGCACGCACCCCACGCTTGGCCAGTGCAATTATTGGGGGCTGCCAGATCCGTACTCGGCAAAACCGGCTGAGGCTGCACCATCGGGCGACAGGCTGCGAGAGGAATATGGACGGGGTTACGCGGCGGGTGCCGAGGCAGTTGCGCACGAGGTCCGCAGCGTGCTGGCAGCTATCCGCCTAACCGACGGGCAGCGCGATACGTTTCGAGCGCGTATCGAAAGAGCAATAGCACGCGCACCGAAATCTGCTCGGTACTGAGTAGAAATTAAAATACTTTTCTAAATCAATTGTTTGGGTTGTGGTTGGGCGTTGTTGGGCGAAGGTGGTGAAACTTAGGAAAAGCTGGCGAAAGGTGGTGAAACTCAGGCAATAAGGTGTGGGTTCTATTTTTATGGGGCACAACCAAATGAGCAAACAGTCACTTGAATCCAGCCGCGCCGGTGTGACTGATGCAGGACACATGGCCATTCCACTCGACGGCTTTAGCCGCTGGCGTGATCTATCCCCATTTATTCCGTTGGTTCGCGAATCCGTTCGCGTACGCGAGCTTGCGGGCCGTTTCCCGAAGCGAGTCCAGCTTGGGTCCGCGCGATGTGTGGCCTGGCCTAACCGAGAGATCCACCGGTGGCTGGCTGATCCGGCAAACTATCGCACCCCAATGGGGTCGTGAGAGATGCCGAAGACCTCCGAAAATAAAAAGGGCTGCACTCGCGCGAAGAGTGCAGTCCCGACGACCCGACACGAGGACGCCGCATTGGTGCATCTCCGTGACGGCAAGCCGATGACGGACACTCTCACGATCGCACGCGTGTTCAAACGGGAACATAAGAATGTGCTTCAGTCCACCGACGCCCTGATCGCGGATAGCACGATCAACGGGCAAGATTTTAAGTCGGTCGAATACGTCGATGCGAAAGGCGAGAAGCGCCGAATGATCGAATTGACCGAGCGCGGCGCACTGATCGCCATGCCGTTCGTCGGCGGCAAGAACTCTCGTGCCGGACAAGTTCGCCTCGTGGACGCATTTTTGAGTATGCGCGAGCGCCTGCGCGCCCGCCACTACCCAGCAACCACGCTTCCAGAAGGCACATCGAAGCGAAGCTCGGTCGCGGATCGCGAACCGCTTTATGCACTTGCTGGCCAGTGCATCGCGCGTCACCGACTGCTCTTCAGCGGCGTCTACCACGCGATGAATGACTTTGCGGGATCGGCGTGCTTTCGCGTGATGACGTGTGCCCAGGTGCGCGATGCGGCGCATTTCGCAGAGCGCTTGCTTGACTGCATTGTCACTGGCGGCGACTGGCAGCGCATTACGACTAACCGGGTTTGGCTCGGTCAGGCAAGCGCCCAGCCTGATCTGTTCGACGGCGTCGCGACGGAGGTCGCTGCGTGATTTATGCCACTTGTAAACCCACGTCGATGGGCTATACTGCGCTCGTGCCTGAGACAACAGGCCACCGGTTTAGCAGCCGGGAATTCGATAGGCGGACAACCGCCTCAGCGCGGTTTTTTTACGTCCGCTCGCCTTTGCGCGCCTGTTTCTATGGGTGGGCCTTGGCTGGGGCACGTTCGCGTGCGCAGGTTTCCTATCGAGCCTGTCTGCTAACCCGGTCAATGGCCCGCCCACCCCATTTAGCAGTGGACGGCGGGTCTCCGTGTTCATCGATAGGAGGCCGCGCCATGCGCCATATCCCCGCTCGTCCCGAGCAACCGCAATCCCTTCTCGAAATCATCCGCGACGCCGCACCGGCACCGACCGTATTTGACGCGCTCGACGTGACCGGTGACGCCCTCCTTCTTCTGCCTGAACTCGCCCGCGCGGAGGCTCGCCATGATGCATAACCAACCGGACGCACTTTTCGATGATCAAGCGCTCGATACGTTCGAATTCGAGCCTAACGGCCCACTGAGGCTCGCCGAGGAGTTAGAGCGCACACATGCTGTTGCTCGTGGCATCGAGGCTGCCATCAGGCTAGTACGCGCAAATTCCGTGCGGTGCGAAATTGGGCATTCACCGACCATCGAATCGGATGATGTGGACGCATTGCTCGCGCTCGCGGGTCAAGCCGCTGGAATGCTCGCAGAGCGTGGCGAAGATCTAGCGGGCAGGACTTCAGTTGTCGCACCCAGTCGCATCACCACAACCAGTGCGCAAGCGTTGGCCGAGAGCAAATGCTGCGATGGCTAGACCAAAGCGGTACAAGGGGGCCGTGCGTGATCCGGGTGGCTTTGTCGCCTTTCCGTGGTCAGTCCTCGATAGTGCCGCATATCAAGGGCTCTCGCATCCTGCTAAATCGTTGCTGCTGGAAGTCGCGCGCCAATTCCATGGGGACGACAACGGGCGCATGATCCTGACGTTAGCCCGTCTTCGGCCGCGAGGGTGGACGAGCAACGACACCATTTTGCGCGCGAAGAATGAGTTGCTTGAAGCCCAACTGATTTTTGAAACCTGCAAGGGGCAGCGGCCAAACAAAGCAAGTTGGTACGCGTGTACATGGTGGGCGCTCGACAAACTCGACGGATACGACGCAGGAGTCGCCTTAGCGTTTCGGCGCGGCGCATATCTCGACAGGAAGCCCAAAAACATATCGCTTATACCGTGCGCCGGTGCAGGGACGGCAATCATTGCACCGGCTGCCGGTATAGGACTGCCGCCCACTAAACCGGCTGGCGGTGCAATGTAGCCTCGTTTTAGCAGTTCGGCTGTACCGTGAGACGGTGACCCTCTAGAGGAACCATCTCCCGAGTAGTTCTTTCGTGGCGGCGAGGTTGCGTAGCGAGCTGGATAGTTGGCTGGACGTGAGTCTCGACAAACATCATAGAGAAGGAGGGTTCAGAAGATGCGGAGCCTCGAAAGGCAGGCCAACCAGCTAACCGAATTGCTTCGGAAGCTGGGTTTTGATGAGGCGACCGTGCAGCGCCGTGTTCAACGCGCGCTAGACGGCGCACGCAGTCGCGAGGCTAAGCGGGAGGCGGGGCGCGAGTCGGTCAACCGGTATGTTGGTTGCCGTCCCGTGACTGACGTTGCACGCGAGCTTCGCATGAGGCGCATCGACCTGTTCGCGCACCTGAGGCGCGAGGGCTGGCTATGCCGCGCGCCGGACGGCTGGCGACCCACGGAGACGTCACTGAACGCTGGCTGGACCGTGCTGCGGGGGCGCGGCGCTGTCCAATGGGTGCAACTCACAATGGAAGGCGAGCGGGAAATCGCCCGCCGCCTTGGCGTGGCAGTTAGAGAGTCGCCCAATGAGTGAAGCCAGGACAATTTCGCGCCTTCGTGCGGCGGCGGAACTTCGCCTCGCGTTGGTTGCGCGCGCCGCTCAGCGCAAGGTAACGCCGGGAAATAGCACGTCCGATGTGGTGGACCGGTTGAAAGCCAACCAGCGGGTCCTCAGGGCGGCCCGCAGGCTCGTGGATTGAGAGGCACTTTTGTTACGCATATGCGCGCACACGCACACGCGTGTATCGGTGTCGCCTGATGGTGTCCAAGGTTTTCCCATGCCTATGCGCGCGCGTGCGCACGGGCGCACGCACGCGTGGGTTTGTGCCTGCCCTAGCGTTTTGAAACCATAGGGGTCGGACGAAAATCGACGGCAGGGCCGAAAATCGGGCCGTGGCGGGCTTCGTGATCCTTGGTTAATGGCGTGCCATGCCTAGAGCCTTGGAATGGCTAACTCCGTGGATGGTTGACCGGACGGGCTTCAGGTTACTCAGCGGACTGCGGACCGAGTTCTGCGTCAGTTCCCAGTCTCCTCGCAGACCGGCGTCTCTTGTCGCCGCACGAGCGGCGGCTCTATCTGGTTTTCCATCTGCGTTTACATCTGTCCTTATTAGGGATTTGCCCTTTTGGGCATTTCCATTTGCCTCTTTGGGCGAATGAGATTGGCCCCCTTGGGCACTTCCATTTGCCGTTTCAGGCAAATGATGTCGATGGTCGAGAATGACCGCCTCTTCGGCGAACGCCTAGCGGTATGAAATCATTGCGGTGCGGAAATCTGAACGAGCTGGTATGGATATAGCGTCGATTGTCGAGGTCGAATCTGCCGAAGGACCGCTCATTTGCGATGCGTGTGCCGCTTCCGCAACGGGTAAGACAGGCGTCAGTGAATTTTCCGACGCCAATGCGGGCGCGCGCACGCGCGAGCGCGTGTACAACGTTCGTCCGTTGAGTGGGGTGTGACGTTTGAGACGTCCGGTTGGAATTTTAGGAAAATAGCGCGGCGATGAGGCAAAAATGCCGGGGAAACTAGGTGCTCAATCACTCGGAGCACACGCACCATGCAATTCTTGTTTCCTATCGATAACGATTGCCCTGAAAGCCTCCGCAAAGCGTTTTTCGACGCCCTCAAAGACTCCAGCGTGCGCCGACTCGCCGACGAAGCGGCGCAAAGCGCGGCGCAGCTAAGTGCAAAATTTGGCCGCCTTGCTGAGATTCGCCAAGCGGTCCTGCTGGCCGAATCGACCGGCGCGAGCCCGGCCGATTGTCTTCGGGATCGCATTGCTGATCTGCGGGCGCAAGACACCGGCATGAGGCAGCACAGCGCCGACCTTGACTGCTACATGAAAGCGCAACGCGAGCGATTCCGTGCCGAGATCGGCCGCTGCGCGGCGGTGCTGATCGATAGTCCCCTGAAGATCGAAGCTCTGCGCGCTAAGGTTCACGGGTACGGCGATGCTCGTGCGGAGATGTCTGCGCGGCTGCGCGAAGCCGGTCTGGATGACGACGCAATTCAGCGTGCGGGCGTCAAACCGGACCCTAGCGACCTCGCCGAATGGACAAGTCAAATCGCAGATGAGGAGGAACGCGTTCGGCGCGCCCAAGTGTTCGTCGCGAGCGCTCCGCTGTTCGATACGACGCTACTGCGAGGGATCGTCTAATGGCTGGGGCTGTCACGCCATCGCCTCCTCAAACGGCATCAGCAAAGATCCTGTCCTCGAAGTGGGACGGGATCAATCCGCACCTGCTCGCGAAGTTCTACCCTGTCAAACGCGCCGATAACGCTACGAACTGGGTGCAAAGCTTTGGTACGCGTACCGTTTCATCGGCAGACAACTTTGTTGTCGATGACGGCTATGAAGTGTGGACACCGATCTCCGACGGCTCGCAGGAAATGGCGCTGAACTGGAATAGCCCGTTTGAGGGAATGGGCGCGGAATCGAGGGTGCCGACCATTTCTGCCATGCTGCAATCGGGGCAGCTCGCGCCGGACCTTCAGGCGCTGTTTGGCGATAGGGTCGGTCAGTCAGACGTGGGCAAGATACTGCGCGATGCGACCGGCCGCACCGGCATCACGAAACTGAACTCGACGCAGGTGTTTTCGGGTATGCCGCCCGTCAAGTTCAGCTTCACGGCGCACTTTCGCGCGCTGATGGACCCGGACACAGAAGTCCGCCAGCCGGTCACTCAACTCGAACAGTGGGCGGTGCCACAGTATCTGGCCGATCAGGGCGTGATCGCAGGCGCGCTGCAAAACGGGCTGAAGCAGAGCCCACTTGAAACGATCTATCCATCCGTCGCGCCGCAACTGCTCGCAATGAAGTACGGCGATCAGACGATTCTTCCTATCGTCATCGAGAGCATTTCGAAACCCTTCACAATGCCGCGTTCGAGCCGGGGTGAAGCGATCGATGTGCGCACTCAACTCACCGTCGCCACGCTGACGGCAATCGACCGGCGCGACGTTGCGAGGTTCTATGGGTAAGAGACTTGCACCTGAACAGTGGGCCTCGATACAGCGTCGTTACGTGGATGGCAAGGAGTCGGCAAAGGGGCTCGCGCGTGAGTTTGGTGTCAGCGCATCGGCCATCTACAAGCGCTCCCTGCGGGCAGGCTGGCCTGCTTCTGAAGACGGCTCGCAGCTTCAAGGGATCGCGCTCACTGCCACGGTCGAGCGTCTGGAACGCATCGTACACCGGCTTGAGGCCGGTCTTTCAGTAGGGAGTTCGCATGAGTCTTGATTTAGCGCGTCACCTGACGCGGCACGACTGGGGCCACGCTCGCAACATGTTCGAAGGCGGGGCGTCCTCTGCTGAAATCGCGAAGCGATTTGCGATTCCGAGCGCCACAATCGGGAACATTGCGCGGCGCGAGGGCTGGACGAACGCGGTCGGGCTGGACGGCCGACACGAGCCGGAACCCGGCGGCGATGCTGCGCCGTCGGGTAGCCAGCCCCCGACCGATGCGCAGCGCGACGCACTTTCACGGCAGACCCTAAATCGCTTCGTGCGCGACAGGAACAAGCCTGAAGAACTGGAAACGCTGCGCTACAACCTGATCGTCGCGCGCGTCATGTCGGGCATGACTGCCGTGGACGCTGCCGAGAGGTTCGGCTACAAGAACTCGACGCAACTCAGCCTGATCGAGAGCGGCAAGCGGCCGACACCGCGCGACCATCAGTTCCTGCGGCAGGCCTCGCAGGTCTACGCCGTCTCGTGCGATTTCCTGCTTGGGCTCTCGCCGCACATGGAGTATGACGCGCGCGTGGCGCATCAGCATGCCCTCATGCGCGGTACGGAATCGATACTGGGCGGCATAGCGGCGCAGTTCGCCACGGTGATGATCCAGTTCACCGAACAGACGAAGCCGGTGCAAGAGGACTTCGGCCGCGTGACGGATGCCGCGCGCACGGTCGAGCAAGCACTCGACATGGCTCGTAAGCACGGGCTCGATGAGATTCGCGGCAGTTCCGCGCTCGTCGCCGCCGCAGAACAACTCGCGAAGGCCGTCGAGCCGCTGCGCCAAAAGGTCAAGCGCCACCGCGCCATCGAAAGCTATTTGGATGAATTGCGCGCCGGACGAATGCCCCGCCTTGATTACTTGGTCGAGCACCACGCCCCGGATGGTTGGACTGGCGAATATGCCTCCGCTTGACGCGTTCGCGGGTCGGCCCCGACGAGCAAGTGCCGTCGGATGATTGCTCACGAGCGAGGCGACATGCTCGTGCCCCGTGTAGCGAACGGGGTTATCGCGACTGAGACAGAAAGACGCATAGCGACAGGCAAAGTAAAATCTCGAAAAATTCAAACGGGAGTGGCCTTGGACGCACATGTGGTCGCCAGCGCAGTAAATGCAGCTTCAGCGGTCGTGGGCAACGCCATGCATGCTGCATCGATTCCAATCGCCGGTGCCGCACATCTAGCGTCTGCAGCCGCCGCAGAGTCGGTCGACACGTTTCCTTGTCTCGGAATCCGAGCATTAGGGCAGTGCCAATACAACCCTCTAAAGCCGAACAACTCCTACCTGACGCTCGGCGACGCGCTGGCCGCTCTCGGTCTCGTTATCGCATTCCTTCAGCTTGGTACACCGGCTGTGCGCCTCCGCAACCGCATACGGGCCAGAGTCATCCGGTGGGCGTTCGCACTGTTTGTCTTAGTTTTCGCTTTCACAGGCTACGCAGCGCTTATCCCGTCGCTGTACACAACGCCACCAAATTCGCCTTTGGGATACCCAGTGTTGTGGGAGCTTGCCGGAGCTTTGAGCGGCCTCGTTGCCTTCGTTACTGTCGCTTATAGCTACTTCCAGCCAACGACGTTCAGCCGTCGGAACGCTAGGGAATTTGCACAGGCGTGTCACTACACCTTGGCCGCCGGTGATACAGATGCCCTTCGGGCGCTTTCTGTTGAAATAGGGAGGAACATCGGCCGGCTGGTGGAGGCGGCGTCGGCAGGGGTGGCCGCGACGCAGCTAAAAACACAACCTCTTGAGTATCAGAAGGTCGCGTTCCAACTGCTGCAAATGTTGTCCGACCGGCGATTTTGCAAAGTCGTGGTCGAATCATCGCCAGGGACGTTCGTCGCGCTTGTCGAAGAATTGAAGACTCGTAACGGGAGCGGCAACGTAGCAAAGTCCTTTCTGCGTGAGCTTTCGGCCAACGCATTTCTTAGCGATGGTTCATTTCTCGCAAAGGAGGAGGAGTATGCCGGGCTCGGACACTACGGGATGTATACGCGTTCAATATACGGCGACTATGGTTTCGCAGTGCAGCGCATCGAGCTATTCGACGGATGGAAGAGCTATAAGGCAGAGGCGGTAACGCAGGGATCGACGGAGCGTTACTGTCGGGCCTTCAAGGCCATGCTTGAAAGCTACTTCCAGCAGAAGGACTTTCACAGCTATCCGCATTCTCTTCACCACGCTTTCGAGAACTTGTGGGAGGTGTTCCGCTCCCAAATGTGGGAGCTCAGCGGCGTTCCAGAGGACAGTGCATATCGAACACCCGCGTATAAGGTGGCTTCCGTCGTTGCACACACGTATGCACAGGTTTACGACCTGATAGTAAAAAATCGGGATGCGCTGCCTACCGACTACGAGGACGCCTACCATCCTGTGTTTGGTGACCCTTCTGTTTATGAAGTGTTCTCAAAGGCAGTCTTCGAGCTAGTAGAAGGGGCGGCTGCTGAGCGTGGGCATGACGACGCTGTACGGTTAATGCTGTTTGAAGTGTTCGAACGCGTGTGGGGACGTTTCGGAAGGGTGGCCATCGCTGATATTCAGGACCGGGTGCGAAAGCTTCTGGTAGACAAAATGCGCGAGAACATGGTCGATGGCCTCTATCCGTTTGTATCACGGCCGCTGTGCTACCTAGTCGGAATATGGAACTCGAAGGATGTTCCCGACAGTGACCCTCGGATGGGGTTCATGACTCGACCATTTCACGATGCTTTGCGCTCCTACTTCTGGAGCGCATATCTAACCGACTCGGAGAAGGCGCTCGAACTACTCGCCGACCATATCAAGTTCAACGCTGACACCGGCGAGCTAGTGCAGCAGAGCCGGTATGGCAGCACTAGCGTATTGACGCTCGAACGTCCGGCGGCACCACTCGAAGAGACAGTTGCGAGGTTCGGCCGTATCAAACGAGTCCGATAGTCTTCGTTGCCGCGTCGAGTTCAACCCAGTTGGCTTCAGGAACTTGGTCAGGTTACCGGAGGGGACCAGTCCCGTCATGGCCGTCCCACATGCCTGTCCTGCCAACAAGCTCGTTACTGTTGGTGCGGTTGAACAGGATTTCGCCTTCGAGCAGACCGAAGCGCTCGACGTCCTCTGCGCCCATCTCGACATATTTCAGGTCTTCCAGATCCAGATCGCCGTCGTACGTCACATTGCCCATGCGGATCATCGGCAAGCCCACGGGATCCGTGTGCGCCTTCGCGCTGCTGCCGTAATCCGCATCGGTGAGCAATTCGCCGATCGTCGTCATCGGCCAGCTCTCCGGATTGGTCGCCGGATCGCCGAAGATCTTTGCGAAGGTCGCCGGCATCAGTTCCGCGACCCTGCGTTGCGCGTCAGCCCGCAAGCGGACGATGTGCTCCGCGCGCGACAGAAGCTCCACGTATTGGATCCGCTCCTCGGGCGAATGCGCCGGCAGTTCCTGGTCGAGGACCTGCTTGTCCGTCACGGCCGGGTAGAGTGCGCCCGCCACGAACGCCAGCAAACCTTTGATGAAGCGCTGCGAGCGGGTGAAGTAGAAGAGGTATTTTGGCGAGACGTCTTCGTTCGCGCGCAGGACGCAAAAGCCCGTGCTTGCGACCTGCTTGTGCAGACTGTCCGGCACCATTGCGATCGCGTTCAGGTTCGGACGAACGGTCGAGACGAGCACGTCACCCGAATTGATCGCCATGCGCGCACGCGAGGGGGCGTCCGCGCCGACCAACTCCTTCGGGTAATCACACTGGAAGCTGCTCGGCGCACGGCAATCGTCGGCGGAGCTTCGTTTCAAACTTGACCGGCGCAGAAAAAGCAAATGTCCAGAAGGCAAGCATGATGTCGCCATGCATGACGGTTTCTGTCCAACCGCTGGGCGAAACCGTGGTCTCGTGGGGCGTCACTAGTTTGTTCAAAAAGTCGTCCAGGACTCGCACACGGCCTTTTGCTGGCCGCGCTTGTGAAGACGCCCGAAAGATGAATCCGACAGTGACTTTTGCTTTGATAGTTGTGGCACACAACGGTTTCAAGGCTGAACTGTGTGCTATCGCACAATCTCCTTCAATCAAGTGATTCTGTCTTGCGTGAGGCTTACGCCTCGACGGTAAGTTACTGAACAGATCGTAGAAAATCTACGCGCGTGACTTTGAACAACAACATATAGTCGAGCGGTCTGGCGAGCAAAGAACACCGAGTGGCGAGTGCGTCCGAGCTTTCGCCCACAGACTTGCTTGCGCGAAGTGGCAGTCGTAGCTAGCTAGCGGCCGTCGAAGCGTTGCCGAGGCGACTGACGGTTCGAGATCGGATTATGCAAATTGCATCAAACATGCGTTTGAAATGACGACCGTCGCGCTCGGTCGTCGGACGAACGCGGCTAAGAGACACTGTTTGATAGTGTTTCGATTTGGGCAATTTGAATTATGGGTATTCGACTTGTCTTGTGGAAGATCGCAGCCTAAGCTTCTTTAAAAACACGCTAACGAACCGAAAAAAGGGTAGCTCATTTAAATACCCCATCGTTAGGGCACACCGCACACGACACTCCGCGTGTTCCTTTACATGTGGACTCTCAACAAGAAAAGCACCGCTAACAGCGGATGCGCTGCGGAACGTTTGATTCAATCGACTCGCAAAAACGGTGGTGCAACACTTAGTCAGCCAACGGCCTGATCATGCGCGGCGCGCTTGCTTTTCAGAGGAGTAGTTCATGGCTAGGCAACCGCAAGACCCGACAAGACAAGTCACTTTTCAGGTTTCAACCGCGCAACGACCCGACTTCAAGCATCCGCTTGCCGTCTACGTATTCGATGCACGCGGCGAGCTCCTTGAACAGGTGGCTGTTCGTGACGGTAAAGTCCAGTTGAGCATACCGAAGGCCGGACTAGGCCGCGAGCGAGTATTCGTCGCACCGGTGAGCGAGAAGATCGACGCAAAGCGCCTCACCGCGGTGCTTCTGGAACGCCTTGGTGCGTACCAGCCGGTACTGCAAGCCGGCGACGAGCTAACGGACCAGATAGACATTCCGGGCTTCATCATTGATAACTGGCCGTTTTGCTTCTGCTGGGTGCATGGCAGGACTGTACGCAAAAGCGACAATCGCGCAGTCTGCAATGCGCGCGTTCACATTTGCGAGGTGGATCGCATCCCATGGTGGATCGAAAGGCTTCCCGACGCGGATGTGCTTCGTCTTCGCGACGATCTGCTGCGTGTCATTCTCAAGCCGCCAATTCCAGACCCTGGACCGGATCCGTGGCCTATCGTGCAAGGCACCGCTCGCTCCAAAGACTCGGTGCTACGGTTCGCTAGAGACATCGGTTCTCTGGTAAGTATCAATCCGCAGCCGCTTCCGCCTGGAGAAGCCTCGAGTCTCAATCCGCAGCCGCTCCCGCCTGGAGTTGTCGCCAGTCTCAATCCGCAGCCGCTCCCGCCTGGAGTTGTCGCCAGTCTCAATCCTCAACCGCTTCCTCCGCGCTACAGCGACCTTCTATCGCCTGAAATTCAGCTCGCGCTGTACAGTACGTCACCGTTGATTGTGCGCAGGACGTTGGTCAACAACTGGAAATTTCTGATCCCGTGGTTATGCCATTGGCCGCATTGGTGGTGGCTATTCCGTTGCGACGAATTGGCGATGCTGACGACGGACACGCTCGGCCGCTTTGAGACAACGATTTTCTACCCGTGCGGCGGCGACCATCCAAATCTCTACTTCTGGGTTGAGTACGATTTCGGCGGTGGCTTCGAAACCGTCTACCGCCCATGGATCGCGTGCAACACGTATTGGGAGTACATGTGCGGCTCCGAGGTGACGATCCACATCACGGACCCCCGTGTACCGGGTTGTGACGACGAGCCCGACTTACCGGGCTGTCAAGTCGTGGTGTTGTCGATCGGCCGCAACATCGCCGTCCGTCAGGTGCAGACGATCGGGGTAGAAGGACTTACCAATGCGAATCAGCCGTTTGGTGCAACGCTCGAGCCACGCGTCGATTTCAGCCGCACTGAACTCATTGATGTGAAAAAAATCCCATACTACCGCTGGTCGTATCGTCGCCTTAGCGGTGCCGACGGCATCGCCACGACCGTGGACCAAAGCTCGGTGCCGATTAACGTGTGGTCCGTGATGACACGTGACGTATACCGACACTACAAGGTCGGAACGAGCTACCCGTCTGACTTCATGGGCCCGATGCCGACGTCCGGACCCAACGCCGCCCCGGCGCCGAACCTCTTCCGCATCCGGCCGCTGCTTCCACCGGCCGGCAACGAGTGGGTGGTGCTCAACGAGAACATTGATCTCGCAACCGCGTACTTTGACACTGCGTCGCTCGCGGGCACGCCAGTGAGCGGTCCGCCGTGGCCGGACGATCTTGCAGCCGGGCGGTACGAGATAAAGCTCGAGCTTTTCGATGCGGCGGGTGCCCTCGTCGACTGGACCGCCAATGGGATCGACCTACGCATCACCGACCGAGATGCGCCGTTCGGAACAGGCACAATCACGACGTCGCCCGCGCCTACGTACAACCGAATTTCCGTCGGTGGTAACACGATGGGTTTCCGTATGGTGTTACGCGTGGACAATAACCGATGTGGCGCAGAAATTCTCGCGGTTGGTGGGACCGTCACACCTGACCCCGTTTGTGGGTTCCACAACTATGCTTCGCCATCGGACACCGCAACCGTGTCCTTCATCGCGCGGCACGCGAATGGCTTCGCCGATTATTCGTTCGTGACCGCGCGCGGGGCGGGCCCTGTCATTCCGGGCGCGTCCACTTCGGGAGTCGTGGGGGACGCTGGGAGCAACGGTTTCATTAAGATCGGCTCCTTCACGGACTCGAAGGACGTCGTCATCTCGATGCTACTCGGGTCCTGTTCTAACGCAGCGTTTTCAGAGCGCCTGGATGTCCTGGCGACAGCGACCAATGGATACAGCGCGCTCACCGGATACAATGCGAGCGACAATGCGGCATTCGCGCTCGCGACGCCCTGTCCGAGCTGCAGCAGCGAAGGCAACACATAGCGAGGAACCCATGCTGGAACGCAAGCCCTTAAGAGCGCTCGTCGCGCTCGCGTTCGTCGCAACGGGATTGGGTGGATATGCCTTGGGGTCCCGTCGACAGCGTGCCAACCTGACCTCGAAAATGCCGCGTGAGTCGGAGCCGCCGGCATTCGATCCTTCGATGATCAAGCGCGAACCGTTCGTGAAGCTCGACGCGCGCTCCATCGACGCATTTGTGCGCTGGGTGGCTGGCACGCCTATCTCGGAAGTTCAAGCTGTGCGCGACGCCGTCGCCGCGGCCCGCTCTGACGAGGAAGTGGCTAACGCGTTAATCGCGAGCCTCTTCAATTTGCCAGCCGGCGACGTCGGTCAACATCTGCTCCTCCTCTCTATCATCGGCGAGATGCGTCAGCAGGACTTTATAGAGCCGCTGGTGAAATTCATCGGCCTTCCAGTGAGCAGCATCGTGAAGGAGACGTTGAATCACCGTGCATGTGGGACTTGCATTTCGCACCTCGATGCCGAAGCGATGCTGAGGGCGAGGGCGGTCGAAATGCTCGCGTGGATTCGTACCCCTGAGGCGTTCGAGGCCGTGCTCGGTTTCGCTCGATATCACGAGTCGCGTGTCGTGCGCCTAGCGGCGCTCGACGCATATATCTACAACCACGAGGACAGCCCCGAAGCAATCGAGCGCGCCCGTGCAGCGGCGCGACGCGACGAGGCGAAGCTCGTCGGTCTCCCTCGGTTTACGCGTGACAGCGAGCCGGCGCAATTCGCTGAAAAAGTGGCCGCCTTTTACGAGCAACACCCCGAGGAACGACCGCCAGCGCCGCAAATCGCGCGCAATCCTACCCGGCGATTGCCGGAACCCCGATCGTGAGTTGAGGAGAGACTTATGAGTTACCCCAGCGAGCCCGGCTTGCCTTCGGACCCACCTCCGTCCTCTCCCGTGCACTGCGTGGCCGGTGCAAATTTGGAGGAAGTGACGGTAGCCGGTCTCTACAATGGATGTTGGCGCGACCTATACATCTGGGTATGGGATGCGTATGACCTCACCGATCTATCGTGGTATCAGGACGGCCTGAAGGATGCGTGCAATGACAGCCTGCCGTTTGCAAAGGTCGTCAACGCTGTGTTTCTTATCAATTACACGCTGACAGACAATTTTGCGCTGCAATGGCACTCGACCGAGGACTACAAAAGCTCGTCACGCGCAGCAGATAACCGCTTTCATGGTCCGTTCTACACCAGGCTCGCCACGACAGGAGCTCCTGACACAACGACTGAGGCACAGGCGCAGACAGGGCGTTTCCTCGCACGGGATCGCACCAATCTTTATTGCAGGCTCTTCAGTCTCGGATCACCGAGCGACTCGGCGAGCAACCGCGCGTCAGTCATGCTGCATGAGTCGTGGCATCACTGGCAGTACAAACACGACTTCCAGACCTCGCACATCAAGATTGGGTCCCCTCCTCACGACGCGGACTGGTTTTATCCGCACCGGGTAAGTGATTTCGACTTCGGCGTTTTGGATCGCTTCGACACTAACCCGAGCCATCTGCTGTTCCATTCGCCATACCAAATCGCCGTCGAGTTCGATGCCGATCTCGCCGAGATGTCTCAGCTGTGGGTGCCTCTGGCGGTCACGCAGGCGGCGCGTAATTCCGGGAATGGGCGCCTCGGTTCGCAGTTCGTGAATGCGGTTGCCTATCGCATCGGCAACCCGCGTCCGTTCTAGGCAAGGAACGCTTGACAATGAATGGGGGCCACATGGTTAATGCGGTGAGAGTCGGAGTGGAGTGGATCAACATCTACCCACAGAACGATGCGGAATGCCCGGCTGTGCCAAATCTCAGGTTTGCGGGCGATTGCGCGGAGGGCTTTCTGCTTGCCATGCGTTCCTGCGGGCACGATGACATTTTCGACTGGGGTAACGACAACGCGTGGTCGGCGGACTTCGATCATCCCGATTTCGGGGGAGACTCGCTGCGCTGGAGCGACAATGTCCACTTCTGCTACGTCGCCGGGCACGGTGGCTCGACCTACACATCAGATCCATTCGCGGCGTTCAATATCGGGTTTTCGTCGCGGCACGTCGATCCGGGTTTCCTTAAGTGCAGGTCGATCAGCTCGCGATGGAGGCTCGGTTCGAACCGGCTCAAGTGGTTCGCGATCGACAGTTGCGATATCGTCTCCGACACGGTCGCCGAGCACATTGTCAAGATGTGGGGCGGGCCGATGCAAGGCGCTCATCTCCTCCTTGGATTCATTGGTCTGGGGCGGATCTGGCCAACAACGCAGAGCCGACGTATTTCCTTTGCCCTCGATATTTGCGGAGGGATTCCGATTGCTAATGCCTGGCTCGACACGGGATATTCTCTCGAGAGTCCGGATCAACCAGTGCGCCCGATCGCGATCGCCGCAGGTTTCACGCGCGACGAAGCTCTCGCACGGCGCGACAGTGAAACCCTTGACTGGCTTTGGTTCGACGTCCACGCGACCAACTGGCTCGCGTGGAAGTGGCGCGGATAGCCGTGGGAGAAGGAGAGGCACGATGCCGACGTTCCAGCTTTCGACAGAGTCACCTTCCGTGCCGCAGGACCGGGCGCGCATCTTTCGACTAGCCCCGCCGCGAGTGAGCCAGAAGACCGTGTTCGAGATCGCACGCCGCTTCGGGCTCAAAGGCGACATAAAAACCGGCTCACTGTGCCAGGACTCGCGCCAGACGCGCTACAGCGAGGGATCGCTGGAGCTCGTTGTCCATCACGCGTCGCACGGCCTACGCTTTCACGATAAGGCGCGTTGGCAGGTCGACGATGGCACCGCACGTGTCGAGTTTGACGACGAGACGGCGATCCGCTTGGCAAAAGGTATTATCGAAGCGCACACAGTCATGCCGCTCGATGAGTGCAGAGTGTTGCGCGTGACGCGTCTCAACGTTGGCATCGCGGAGCCGCGCACGGGGGTCGCGGAGCATCGTGTCATCGATGTTGGCGTGGTATTCGGGCGTGTTATCGACGGCATCCCTGTCGAGGGTCCGGGCGGAAAGGTGATGGTGTATATCGATCACAAAGGCAATCTCACCGGCGTTGATCGCATCTGGCGAGATATTTCAGCAGTCCACGCGGATGATGTTCCATTGCGCTCTACGGAAGTGGTTCAGCAGGAGGCGTTGCGCGAATTGGGCGAGGAGGGCAGCGGCCTCATCAGAATCGATGACATTCGCTTCGGGTATTTCGAGCACGCATGGGACGTGCCGCAGCGCTACCTTCAGCCTGTCTATGTACTATCGATGACGACAACCGCCACGGAAGGCCCTTTATCGGGCCGTGCTGCCGTGCGGTCGGGATACCTGGGCGCGGCGGCCCTGAGGTCGCCGGAAAGGCTTCTGCCACGGCCCCCAACAGTACCGCAGCAAACCCCACGGAAACGCTATCGTGATGGCGCTTCGAGTTGAAGATCAGTCCGCTTCCTGCGAGACAAAAACGTAGCAGGTGACTTCTGGTTGGAAAAACAATCCAAGGTTGGGATGCACGGCCCCATACAGTCGGAGGGATGGATACCCCTTCTATACCGTGCCCCCATACCAGCAGATGACGAGCGCAGCTATATATGGCCTCACATTCGAGCAAGGTATCGCGCGTGACGTAGTCGTGTCCGACTGGGCGGACTGCCGTGTCGACTTCATCAAGCTCGACGGTTACACGGCGCGGCTCCAGGTGCGCGAATACGCGGCGGCGCTGGACGTCATTCTCGAGAAGTCGTCGGAGGCCGGCGACATCTCGATCGTCAACGACACAATCGTCATTCCTTTCACGGGACAAGACACCGAAGCCATGGCGGCTGTCGCGCGTCACAAAAACCTTCCTAACTCCGAAAAGCGCGCGCCATTGCGGCGTGTTGGCGTGTACGAGCTCCGGCTGTATTCACCGGACGACGAGCCGTATTCGCTCCTACGCGGAGATGTGAATCTGATTGTAAGCACCCGGCAAACACACCGGGGGCATGGATTCGTGTCGATCAGGCTGTGGTAGGTGACCAGAGATGTGGAAGCAGCTGCGCGAGATTGTCGGCGCGCTGGGTCGGCAAGCGAGTCAGGACGTCTTTCAGATAGCAATACGGGTCATGACCGTTGAGCTGTGCCGATCGGATCAGGCTCATGACGGCGGCACAACGTTGGCCCGCACGAAGAGAGCCGGCGAACAACCAGTTCGCCCTTCCAGTTGCCCATGGACGTATCTGGTTTTCTAGCCAGTTATTATCGATGGGCACTCGCCCATCGGCGAGATAGCGCATCAGCGCCTCCCAGCGTTTGAGGCTGTAATCCAGCGCTTTCGCAATGGCCGAGCCCTCCGAGACGAGCTTGCGCTGACCAGTCATCCAGTCGTGCAACGCATCGGCAATCGGCCGGGCACGCTCCTGACGAAGGGCACGTCTTTGTTCGGGATCGAGCCCTGCGGCCTCTCGCTCGACGTCGTAGAGTGCCGCGAAGTATTCAAGTGCCTGCCCGGCAATCTGACTCTTGTGATTGGCGTGAAGCTCGTAGAACTTCCGTCGGGCGTGGGCAGCACACCCGATCTCCGTAATGCCTTGACGGAAACCTTCCTTGTAGCCACCGTAGTCATCACACACGAGTTTGCCGCACCAGCCGCCAAGGAACGCACGGGCATGCTCACCAGCGCGGCTGTCGGCGAAGTCATAGACGACCGCCTTCAATTCGGCAAACTGCGTGGTGCTGTATGCCCAGAGATAGGCCCGATGGGTCTTGCCCTTGCCCGGGCTGAGCATCTGCACCGGCGTCTCGTCGGCGTGCAGCACTTCCTGCCTGTGCAGTTCCGCTCGCAGCGCGTCGACCAGTGGCTGCAGTCTCATCCCGCAAACACCAACCCATTCACCCAGCGTCGATTGCGGAATCGCCAGGCCGGCCCGACCAAAGATGCGCTCCTGGCGATACAAAGGAAGATGGTCACCGTATTTGGCGACCAGCACCAGCACCTGCGCGAGCAGACCCGTGGTGGGAATGCCCTTGTCGATCACGTGGGGCGGCACCGGCGCCTGGACCAGCGTTTCGCACGTCCTGCAGACCCACTTGCCACGGACGTGCCGCTCGACCATGAATACGCCCGGCGTGTAGTCCAGTTTCTCGCTGATGTCTTCGCCGATCCGTTCGCGCTCACAACCGCACGAGCACCGGGTGTCTGCGGGCTCGTGGTGGATGTCTGTACGCGGGAAACCGGGCGGCAAGCTTGCCCGCTTCGGCTTCTGGCGCTCGTCATCGGTTCGAGGTGTCGGCCGCAACTGCTCCAGTTCAATCTCGAGCGCGGCCAGATCGGCGTCAATCGCCTCATTGAGCAGGCTCATCTGTTCGCTGTTGGTCTGTTCGCTACGCCGGCCGAACTGCATGCGCTTCAGTACAGCAATCTCATGCGCGAGCTGCTCGATACGTGTCTGCCGGTAATGCAGCTCCCGTTCGTTCTCACCAACCTGCGACATTAACCGCGCGGCCAGCGTGCGCAGTTCGTCGGGGCTCAGGGTGTCGAGGTCGGCGGGCAGGTCCATGCAGGCAGTCTGCCAGAACCTCACCCGCGACGGAAGCAAGCCAGTTTACGGCTCTGGGGGTATTACACGACCGTGATCGCGTGATCGTGAACCAACGTCTGCCAGGGCAGTCCGGTCACCAACGCACGCAACTGCTCGGGATTGAGCGCGGTCGCGATCGTCTGCTCACCGTTCGTCCAGACGAACCGGCCCTTGTTCAGGCGACGCGCGGCCAGCCAGATTCCGAACCCGTCATAGACGAGCACCTTCATGCGCGTCGAATGCCTGTTGGCGAACAGATAGGCGTGATGTGGTCGCGCTGCGCCGAACACCTTCACCACGCGCGCCAGAATCGTATCTGTGCCGGCGCGCATATCCAGCGGTTCGGTCGCCAGCCAGATCGCGTCGATGCGGATCACCGCAGCCACCCCTGCAACCACACCGCACAATCGCTGGCTGCAGATAACGGCCAACGTACCGTCACCGTTGCCGCACCCCGACGTACCTCGATCAGGATCTCTGTCGCGCCAGATGCAGCTCCGGACGCTTTCAGCTGCAACGGCACAAATTCTGCCGATGGCACGCTCATTGACTTGCGGGCGAGCTCGGCCGCATCCAGCTCCTCCTGCGCCGCCACCCAGCTTCGGAGCATGTTGGCATTCAAGCGATAGTGCAGTGCTACCGCCGCGATCGATACGTTGGGCTGCATCGCCGCCCGGATGACTTGCGCCTTGAACTCCTTGCTATGCCGCCGACGTCGTGTCGGTTGCACGACCTCCTGCGTCACCTCGATCTCGTCCATCATGTACATCTGTCCATTAAAAATTTAGATGGACACGATCCTCGCCTTCGAGCCTTACGCAATCAAGATGACTTCACCGGGTGCTTACATCTGATTCTCAAGGTGGTGCGATGACCAGCAGGCTTCGAGTCAATTCCGTCACGGTTAGCGGTGGCCACGTCCTGAGCAAGGGCGACAAGGGCGATAAGGGCGATAAGGGCGATAAGGGCGACAAGGGCGACAAGGGCGACAAAGGTGACACGGGCGATAAAGGCGATAAGGGCGACCGTGGACTGGCGGCGCCGTCAGCGTTGCAATGGGATCCCAGTACGCACGCAGTCTTCGAGGACTTCCAGACGCTGGGCGGGCAGCCGGGTAAAACTCCGGGGCTTGTATAGCTTCTCAATCCTTTGGGCCACGTATTCTGCAGTTGCCTCCTGCACGATCCTTTGAATTGACAGTTTCGGGACGTTTTCCGTTAGCCAGGTCATCTGCATGTGCAGTTCTTCGGAAAACTTTGTTGAGAAGTTAATCATCACGCGCGGATGCGCGTTCTCCCATGGAGGCGGCTCGGCCTGTTGGGGAGCATCTGACGCCTTGTCCTTTTTCGATTTTTTTGCCATTTCAGCGTCTAAAAAAATGCGCAGCTTACCCGAAGAATAGGTAATCTCAAATCCTGTAACTCTTTGTTTTTTAAAAAATAGATATGGTTATGGTGAAGCGATAGACGTATCGATATCCGGCGACGGCTATGGGCAGGAACTACGGCTTAGGTAGTTGCGCCTCCTTTATGCTTACACGCGTCGCACAGAAGCATCTGGATATGGAAAGGGCAAGGTGACGGCGATATGCTGTGAACGAGCCGATACTTTGACGGGAGAGTTGCGTGACTACGCGGCACAATAGACGGCAACGCAAAAAGCTACACCTCGGCGAATTTACTCAACTGGGCTTTGCTGTTTCCGCACGGTTCGCGTCGCCGTTCGCCGACGGCGGCTGCGATAAGCTGCTAGACGGCTTCATCGAAGACTGCATCGAGCCTTTACGGCTGAGCTTCGGCGGCGGCGTAAACGATGATCTGAGTGGATATGTGACATCGGCGGTGCGAGGCCGCTCAGCATCTGAAGAGCAGCGCGATAAGGTTCGTGGGTGGCTTAGCTCTCGGTCTGAATTCTCTGTTGTCGAGGTTGGGCCGCTCACAGATGCGTGGCGTGTGCAAGGGCAGTGAGGTGACACCGAAACGCATAAAGATTGGTCCGGCTTTCTGTGTTAGGTGCCGGGGAACCCCGCGCCAGGAGCCCATCCTGAGTTTTCGCCGCGTCGGAGGCGGGTGCTGCACTCAGGGCCGCCCTTGAGAAGGGTGCACCTAATGCGGTAGTGCCTTGTCGATTTGCGCCACCAACTATCGCGGTACTAGCGTCAGGTCCGCTTCGTTGAATTCGCGCGCCTCGTAGACGACGTTCGCGACAACGTGGTTACGGTGGTCGTAGTAGCCAACGTAGGCCAGATATCCTTCTTTCGTACGCACTACGTCGCCGCGCGCAAATGTGTGGTGTTGCTGCTCGATGCCGCCAAGTACTTCGGCGGGTTCGCCGCCCGGCTGGAACTGTTCGCCGAACAAGGCAAAGCCAGTTGCAAAGCGCTTGCCGCGCACATTCTGGAGCAGTGCTTCAAGCTGTTCGAGCAGCGCGCCTGCGTCACCTTCGCCCAGCTCTACGGCCCTCATCGCGGCGTCCAGTTCGCTCTCAATAGTTCGAAAGTGGTTATACACGTGATTCACTCCATTGACTGACGCCCCCGGCTTGCTGTCCGGGGCGGATGCGGCGAGTATGGCGGAAATGGAACGTCGGCCGCTGTCGTCACCCCGTCGTTCTGCCCGGTGTACCATGACGCCCCATGCGTCCGGTCATGGTAAGCGTCGGATGCGCCAATGAGACAAAACCAGAACGGGGAAGGGGATGATGGGTACTAGCCTGAATCGCGGCGGTGCTGCCGCGTGTGTGTTTTCCGCAGTCCGGTGCGGCAGTCTCATGGTGCTGCTGGCGCTCGCGAGCGCTGCCCACGCCTACCAGCCATCCCCTCCCGACGAGTCGCAACTACAGGAGCACGGCCACTATGTGAACCGCGATGGGAACGATGTGCATTCGCCAGCCCACTCGCGAACCGGTAGCGTGCCGGTCGGTGCCACCGCGAAATGCGGTGATGGAACCTACAGCTTCAGCCAGCACCATGCTGGCACATGTTCACATCACCACGGCGTAGCCGAGTGGGAATAGGTTTTTGCCCACCAGTCCTGCCCACCTCTCCGACGTTAGAGAAGCGTCGTGCAGCGATGTCTACTACGTCGATTCGGCGCGTGCGGTGGAGGCTTGCTCGCGACTCATGACCCCTTCTATTTCGGCGAGCGCGTTGAGGCGGCGTAGTAAGCTCGTCGCGTGGTACACCATGCTTGGCCCACCACCGATACTGCCGCCGATTGCTTGGGTAGAGACGAGTCCGGTTCTTAGGAGCGCGCCTAGAGCAGCGTTGTAGTCCTCGGGGACGGCGAACACGTCTGGCACCAGTTCAGATCGAGTCCGATGCATTGGCTCATTGCCGTAAATCGTGTCCCCATTGTAAGCAGTCGAATTTCGCAGCAGCGTGCCCAGCAGGACAATTTCGTCGTGCCGCAGGGACGCTAAAAGATCCGCGTAATACAGAAATTCGTCTGCGACGATGGCCTTGTCCCGTACCTGGCCCGCATAGATAGCGGCAAGCAGGCGAAGATTCATACGGCCGGAGCCTTCCTGGGCGTCAACGATGCGTCTACGAGCCGACAGTCGCCGCTATCGGGATGACCTCCGCCCCTGCCTTGAGCTGGTCAAGGTAGTCCGCCCACTTTTGCATCATCGCTCGTCGTTCCTTGATGAACCGGGTGCGATTGTATGCGCCACCCAGATTGTCCGGCACGGCGTGCGCAAGCTGATGCTCAATTACTTCCGGTTTTTGCTCCAGTTCCTCATGCAGGATTGTGCGCGCCATGGCCCTAAAGCCGTGGCCGGTAATCTCGGTGCGGGTGTCGTAGCCGAGACGGCGCAGGGCTGCATTGACGGTCGCCTCACTCATGGGTCGCTTACGGTCGCGTGCGCCGGGGAACACGTAGTGACCGGACCCGGTAAGGGCGTGCAGTTCGCGTAGGATCGCGACGGCCTGTGCGGCGAGCGGCACAAGGTGGGCTGTCGTCGTCTTGGTGACGAGATAACGCCATTCGCCCTTATCAAGGTCGAATTGCTCCCATTCGGCTTTGCGTAGCTCGCCGGGGCGCACGAATAGCATTGGCGCGAGCCGGAGCGCGCAGAGGACGGGAAACGTGCCAGTGAAGCAGTCGAATGCGCGCAGCATTTCGCCCACCTTGGAGGGTTCAGTGATCGAGGCGAAATGTTTTGTCTGGGCTGGCGGTATTGCGCCGAGCAGGTCGCGCGCCGGATCTGTCTTGCACAAGCCTTCCTTGATGCCGTAGCGAAACACTCGACTTATCTCGCCGCGCAGGCGGTGCGCTGTGAAGCGCGCCCCACGGCTGTCCACGCGCTTGAGTACGTCCAGAATGTCCGGCGCTTCGATTTCGGTAACCGTACGGTTGCCTAGCCACGGGAACGCATCATTCTTAAAGCGCGCCAAGGTCTTGTCATTTTGCGCGGGCTCAACGTACGGACGGCGCTCCTCCAACCAGGCCAAGGCGACAGCCTCAAACGTGTTGATAGCCGCTAGGCGGGCCGCGCGCTTGTCCGCCTTCTTCGATTCTCCTGGATCGACGCCCGCCGCCAACTTCTCCCGCGCCTCGTCGCGCTTTTTGCGCGCCGCTGCCAGCGACACGTCAGGGTAGACTCCAAGCGCCAAAGTCTTGTCCTTACCGTTGAAGCGGTAATTCATCCGCCAGTACTTAGCGCCGGACTGGACAATCTGGAGGTACATGCGCCCGCCGTCAGACAGGCGGTTGCCGGTGCCGTCGGCGTTGTAGCGGGCGTTCCTGACCTGGGTGTCGGTGAGCGGCATGGTGGTATGTACGGTGGTATCGCGAGGCGAAAAGTGGTGGCAACTGGCCAGATGCCACCAAAAGTACCACCTAATACCACCGGCTGTCACTGGTGAAACCTGGCAGACGTTGGCAACAAAAAACCCCGCGAGACCAAGTCTGGCGGGGTTTCCTTGTGAAACATTGTGAAAGCTGGAACATTCTTTGGTGCCTCGGGCCGGAATCGAACCGGCACTCCTTTCGGAACCGGATTTTGAGTCCGGCGCGTCTACCAATTTCACCACCGAGGCGTGTGTTATTGCGAGTTTCTCGCACCCGAGCAAACACGCAAGCGCTCGAAGTAGCCGGTGATTATGACGCAAATCGCGCGCCCAGGCAACTGTGGAGCGCCGGCAAGCCTTCAAATCGTCCGCGAGAACCGCTCGGGCTGCTGTGCGCCAAGGTAGCGGTCAAACACCATCGCAATATTGCGCACCAGCATGCGTCCAGCGGGCAGCACTTCGAGGCGGTCGGCGCTGCGCGCAACGAGCCCGTCGCGTTCGAACTCGCGCAGGCGTTCGAGTTCGGCCGCAAAAGTCGCCGGAAAACGAATGCCGTAGGCGGCCTCGAACTCGTCGCAGCGCAGTTCGAGATTGCACATGAGTTCCGTGATGATGTCGCGACGCAGACGGTCATCGGCGGTGAGGCGCACGCCCTTTGCGGTCGCGAGCTTGCGCGCGCCGATGGCCGCGCCGTAGCCGATCAGGTCCTTCGCGTTCTGCGCGTAGACGTCGCCGACCTTGCCGATCGCTGAGGCGCCGAAGCCGATCAGGTCGCAGTCGGCGCGCGTGCTGTAGCCCTGGAAATTGCGGTGCAGCGTGCGCTGCGCCTGGGCGCGCGCGAGTTCGTCGGTGGGCAGTGCGAAATGATCCATGCCGATGTAGACGTAGCCCGCCTCGGTGAGCTGCTCGATCACGAGCCTCAGCAGCGCCATGCGCTCCGCGGGCGTGGGCAAGGTGGCTTCGTCCATCTGGCGCTGCATCTTGAACAGATGCGGCATGTGCGCGTAGCCGAACACCGAGATGCGATCGGGCGCGAGCAGCAACATCGTCTCGAGCGTGCGGCCGAAGGTTTTGACGTTCTGGTACGGCAAGCCGTAGATCAGATCGACGCTGATCGACTCGAAGCCGTTCGCGCGCGCGGCATTCATGACGTCGACGGTCAGTTCGAGCGGTTGCATGCGGTTGACCGCCTTCTGCACGACCGGATCGAAGTCCTGAACCCCCAGGCTCAGCCGGTTGAAGCCGAGCGAACGCAGGTGCGCAATGGTCTGCGCCGTGGCTTCGCGCGGGTCGATCTCGATCGAGTATTCGCCGGCGTCGTCGGGCTGCAGCGCGAAGTGTTCGCGCGTGGCGGCCATCAGCGTGCTCATTTCGTCCAGCGAGAGAAAGGTGGGCGTGCCGCCGCCCCAATGCAGCTGCGAAACGGGGCGCTTCGTGTCGAACAGCGCGGCCTGCAGCGCCACTTCGCGGATCATCTGCGCGAGATACGGCTTCGCGCGGCCGCGGTTCTTCGTGATGACCTTGTTGCAGCCGCAATAGAAACAGACGGTGTCGCAGAACGGAATATGAAAGTACAGCGAGAGGTCGGTTTCGCTCGCGCCCGGATCGGCTGCGGCGCGCTGGTAGTCGGCGGGATCGAAGTCGTCGCGGAACTGCAGGGCGGTGGGGTAGGACGTGTAGCGCGGGCCGTTGGCGCCGTATTTGGCAAGCAGGTCGGGGCGAAAGAGCAGGTCGGCGTCGCTCATGCAAAGCTCACTGGGAAGGGCGGCGCACGGGTGGGCAGCGTCCGGCGCCGCGGAACGCCGCGCACAGGTGGCCTGTCCCTTGTCCTACAGCGCCAGATGGACAAAGTGTACGAGCGCGTAGGAAGAAGCGATTGTGTAAAAAGGTCGCACGCGAGCGATGGCACAATGCCGTCTGGTCCGCCGCCGTGCGGACACGATTTGTCAGCGTTCCAGGAAGCCGAAGTGAGTACCGTTTTTCCCGCCGATGCCTCAGGGCACGCCTGCCGTCCCGGTTGCGGCGCGTGCTGCATCGCGCCGTCCATTACGAGCCCGATTCCGGGCATGCCTCAGGGCAAGCCGGCCGGCGTGCGTTGTGTTCAACTCGGCGAGGACCTGCGCTGCATGATCTTCGGCTCGCCGTTGCGGCCGGCGTGCTGCTCGGGGCTGCAGCCGCAGGCCGAGATGTGCGGCGAGTCGCGCGAGGAGGCCATTGTCTGGCTCACGCGTCTCGAGGCGCAAACCCGGCCGCCAACCTGGCCACAAGCGCCAGCCGGGCGCTGAACCCGGCGCAAACTGCGTCGGCCAGCCGTCATGCGCCAGAATGACGGCGCGCCAGTCCCGGCCCAACAAGGAGATTTCGCATGACCCACACCGCAACGCGCGTTTCCCGGCGCGCCTTCCTGTTCACAGCCTGCGCTGCGGCGGGTACGGCGATGTCGCTCGGCGCGTGTGCGACGGGGATTTTCCCGTTCATTCCCGATCACTACACGTTTTCGCAGCAGCAGGTGCAGGACGCGGTGCAGCGCAAGTTTCCCTATCACCGCTCGATGCAGCAGATCATCGACGTCTCGCTCACGAATCCGGTCGTGACGCTGCAGCCCGATCGCAACCGCGTGGCCGTGCGGCTCGACGCGCACCTCGAAAGCCCGTTGATGCAGCAGCCCGTGAGCGGTGCGTTCACGGTGTCGAGCGAACTCGCCTACGACAGCGGGAACCGCGCCGTGGTGTTGCGTTCGCCTTCGGTCGATGGCGTCGACATGGCGGGCAACGCCGCCGCCTACGCGCCGCAGGTGAGCGCGGTCGCCGCGCTCGTCGCCACCCAGCTGCTCAACAATTACCCCGTCTATACGTTCAAGCCCGAGCAGCTCCAATTCGCCGGCGTCAACTACGAACCCGGTACAATCACCATCCTTACAAACGGCATACGCGTGCAGATCGTCGAGAAGTAAGCCGACGAAACGCCGGCGCACGCGGCCGTCGTCGGTCGTGCGGCGCGGCGTGCGCCGTTCCGACGCTCAAAGAAGAGGGATAAAAGGGATGGACTGGATTTTGACCTGCAAGGCCTTGATTCTCGGCATCGTCGAAGGGCTGACGGAATTTCTGCCGGTTTCGAGTACCGGGCATCTGATCGTCGCCGGCAGCCTGCTCAATTTCGACGGCGAGTATGCCAAGACCTTCTACGTGGTGATCCAGTTTGGCGCGATTCTCGCCGTGTGCTGGGAGTTCCGCCGCAAGATCGGCGAGGTGGTCGTAGGGTTGCCCTCGCGGCGCGATGCGCGGCGCTTCACGCTCAACGTGATCGTCGCCACCATTCCGGCTGTCGTGCTCGGTCTGATGTTCGAGAAGTCGATCAAGTCGGTGCTCTTCGCGCCGGTGCCGGTGGCGTTCGCGCTCGTTGGCGGCGGCCTCGTCATCCTGTGGGTCGAAAATCGCCTGCGTGGCCCGAAGGGACTGCCGGTCGCCCAGCAGCGCGGCGCGCGCGTGAACTCGATCGACGAGATCACGCCGCTCGACGCTTTCAAGGTGGGCTGCGCGCAGTGCTTCGCGCTGATTCCGGGCATGTCGCGTTCGGGCTCGACCATCATCGGCGCGATGCTGTTCGGCCTCGAGCGGCGCGTCGCGACTGAATTCTCGTTCTTCCTTGCGATTCCCGTGATCTTCGGCGCGACCGTTTATGAGCTGTACAAGAGCTGGCACGAGCTTTCCGTGGACTGGCTCGGGCTCTTCGGCATCGGCTTCGTCGCCGCATTTGTCAGCGCCTTCGCGTGTGTACGCTGGCTGCTGCGCTTCGTGGCTTCGCACGATTTCACCGCCTTCGCCTGGTACCGAATCGCGTTCGGTCTCGTGGTTCTGCTGTTCGGCTATGGCGGCGGCCTAGGCTGGGACGACTAACAACTCAACGTGCGCCGCGTGACCAACTCGTCACGTTACGGCGCCCGTTTTTCCATGCGCTTCCCGGTTTCAGTCCGCGCGGCGGCGGAACACGAGATCCCACACGCCGTGACCGAGCCGCAGGCCGCGGCGCTCGAACTTCGTCACAGGACGGTAGTCGGGGCGCGGCGCGTAGTCGGCAGCGGTATTCTCGAGCGCGGGCTCCGCGCTGAGTACTTCGAGCATCTGCTCGGCGTAGTTCTGCCAGTCGGTCGCGCAGTGCAGGTACGCGCCCGGCTTCATGCGCGAGACGAGATGCGCGACGAACTTCGGCTGAATCAGGCGGCGCTTGTGATGGCGGGCCTTGTGCCACGGATCGGGGAAGAAGATGTGCACGCCGTCGAGGCTCGCCGGTGCGATCATGTGCTCGAGCACTTCCACGGCGTCGTGCTGGATGATGCGGATGTTCTCCAGATTCTGCTCGCCGATCAGCTTGAGCAGGGCGCCGACGCCAGGCTCGTGGACCTCGACGCCAAGGAAGTCGTCCTCGCGGCGCAAGGCGGCGATTTCCGCCGTGCTCGCGCCCATCCCGAAACCGATCTCCAGGATGCGCGGTGCGTGCCGTTCAAATACGGCGTCCCAGTCGGCGGGTTCGGGCGCGTAGGGCACGACGAAGCGCGGGCCCAGTTCGTCGAGCGCGCGGCGCTGGCCGGTCGAGACGCGGCCGGCACGGGTCACGAAGCTGCGGATGCGGCGGTGGTGCAGCGCGTCGCCGGCGGGTGCCCCGGATTGCGCGTTCGTCTCGGAGGCGGCGTCTTGTGCGTCGGACTGCGTGGCGTCGGGACGGGCGTCTTCGTTGGGATCGTGATTCATCTTCGCGGGTGGGTGTGAGAGCGGCGGATGTCGCGGCTGTCGATAATGGGGGCGGGCTGCGCCTTCGGCTCGGTGCGAGGCAGGCCGAGCTATTCGCGGCGACGCGGTGCCGGGGGCGATGCGGGCCTGCGTGGCCGGACGCGTTGTGGGCCGCTTTCGCTTCCGCCGGAATCGATGCCGGCCTTCGGCCCGGCAGGCGGGCGCGGCGCGCTCGAAGCCCAGCGGCTCCGAAGCCGTCGCGCATTATATCAGCGCGCTCGTACGGCTCTGATGGCTGAGGCGGCGAGGCGTGCCCGTAGCGCCTCGCTGCGCGCCGGTCCACGCATCCATCGACATCTCAATCGGCTGAAACGACGACCCGCATGCGCGCAGGTTGATTCAATTCAAACGCGCTCACACGCCCGGCACGTACGTCGAACAGCAGGCGCGTGAGGTCGGCGGCCGCGGCACGCAGGCGCTCGGCTTCGGCGGATGGTCGTTCGTCGGCGTCGTCGAGAAGGGCTTTGCGCGAGCGCACGATCAGGGCGATCGCGCTGCGCCGGGACATGAAAAATTGATCCATCGGGGACTGGTGCGCCAGAGGGCGCGCAGCGAGTCGTTATGCGGCAGTCGTGCGAAATACGTGTCGGCGGACCAACTCGCGGCGCGTGCGGGAGGACCCGAAGAGCGCCAGAGTGCATGGTGCAACGGAGGAATTCAGGTCGTGCCCGGCGTGTGCCGGTCGGGCAGGCTTGGCGCTGCAGGGGTGTCCTGGCACGTGCGCTGTCTGAAAGCCCAGGCCTCGAAGAGAGGTCGGCAAGCCGACGTGGAGCGGGCGATGGGAATCGAACCCACGTCATCAGCTTGGGAAGCTGAGGTAATGGCCATTATACGACGCCCGCAGAGCGCGCTATTTTACGCGGTTTTGGCCTTCTTGCGCAATGACGCGCTCAAGCGACGCGGCGCGCCAGGCGCGCCGCCAGATGCACCAGACCGTATGCCGAGGCGTCCTCAAATCCCGAACAGCGTGAGCGAAACCGCCGCGCGCGTGACCACCATCAGTAGCACCTGCACGATCACGAACAGCAGAATCGGCGAAAGATCGAGGCCGCCCAGGTTCGGCAGGATGCGGCGCAGCGGGTTGAGGAACGGCGCCGTCAGTTGGAACAGCACGGGCATTGCCGCCGAGCGCGGGTTGAGCCACGAGAGCAGCGCCATCAGGATCGTCAGCCAGATCAGCAGGTTGAGCGCCCACTTCACGAGCGTGAGCAACGCGACGATCAGCAGTGTCGGCAACAGACCCAATGGGTCCACGCCCGCGATCCATACCATCAGCAGCACGTAAGCAATGGCCGCGATCAGCGCGCCGACCACGCTCGCCCAGTCGATGCCGCGCACGCCGGGAATCACGTGCCGCAGCGGCAGCACCAGCCAGTTGGTGACCTGCTGGATCGCGTGGGTCACGGGGTTGTACGGCGGCACACGCACGTACTGGAGCCAGGCACGCAGCAGCAGGGCGGCGCCGAACAGCGTGAAGACCGTATTGAGCAAAAAGCGGGCGATATCGCCGAACATCGGTGTTGTTTCCTTCTTGTGTGGGTGGCGGCGCGCTTGGCGTGTGGCGGCCGATAAAAGGTCATGCCGGGGTTCCGCTCGCCCCGTTCAACCACGCGGAGCACGTCAGACGGACACCATGACCTCGCTGATCAGAATGGTGCCATTTCCGCCGTCGGTGTAGTTGGGAATGTCGTCGAGGAGTGTGTCGGCATGCGGCTGAAACACCGCGTAGAACGCATCGACCGTCTCGAACAGGAAGTGCCCGGCCGCGACGTACGGCGGCGGCGTGCCCGGCGGCCCGGCATTGATGCCGATGTCAACCGACCAGCCCTTGAGTGCTTCGCCAAAGAGCTTCGCTGCGAGAGGCATGTGGTGCGTGCAGTAGTACCCGGTGTCGAAACGCCCGTTCTCGCGATAGGGATAGAGGATGCTGACCTTGATCATTGTGCGTGCTCGTCGGTGAGTCCCATTGGCGTGCGTTGCCTGCCGTTGCGATGCGCGCGCCGTCGCCACATTAACACGGCTTACGCCTCGTCAGTATCCGCGATCGATTCCGCCTCGGGGCATGGCGCGCGGCCGCGGCCAGGCTTGCGGCGTGCGCGCCGCGCAAAATGGCTGCACTCACGGCAGCCTTTTCCGCGAACGGCTACAGTGTTTCCGACAGACCGCGCTCGTCAGGCGCCTCGCAGCGCGAGTGTTGCCCCGCAGCCGCGCGGGCGCCCGAAATGTTCGCTTTCGTACTGATCACGCGCCGCCGGTGCGACTACAAATGACAGTGATGGGCGCGACGTCGCGCCAGTAGCCTGACGCGGCACGATTTCTGCTGGTGGCTCGCGGCGCACTTATGCGCAGTAACTCAAACCCAGCACGCGGAAGCCGCAACGAACAGTGCGCTATGCATATACGTTGCTCGTGAGGCTATCGCGCAACACTGCCATTTTTGTCCCGGAATCTGAGCACAATACTTTTCATCGTTTCGGTTTCGTTGTTGCAGCCGTGCAATTGGGTTTGTTCCTGTCGGTAGTCCGATTCGGGGAGTTCACCATGAGCATCTTCGCTTACCGAAAGCATCTGCGGTTTCTCACGCCCTTTCAGCGTCGCCGCTGGTGGGATCAGAAGAAGCGCCTGACGCCACGTGTGCGCATCAGCGGCGCTTACGTGCCACCGAGCGTCACGCGCGAGTTCACCTACGTGAAGGTCGGATAGCGGAGAGCTTGCCTGGCGTGGCCGGCGGTTTGTGCGCCGCCGGCTGGTCGGATGAGATGCCCGGTCCGAGGACCGGGCATCGTCGTTTACAGCCTCGTCGGCCGCAGTCCGAACGTAGTCCGGGTCAACCAATTTGTAATCAAACATTACCGGGAGACTTGCCGCGCGATGCCCTCGAGCAGGTAACAATGACAGCGCCCTGGTTTCTGTAACGAATGGCGGCGTGATCGGGCGCGGGCGCGGCGATTTTTCGCGGCAGCCGCGCCCACCGGGCTTGACGCGCTATTAAGCGCCCCCAAAACAGGATTGCAATTCGAAACAAATGGCTACCAATGACGGCCGCCGTTTTCGATACATTAAATGCGTGGGCAGTGCCCGTTATTGCGCGTCGCCGCTGGTGGCCGCCAGGAGAAGAGAAGTGAAAAAGACCGTATCGTTCATCGTTGCCGCCGCGCTGGGTGTGGGGTTCGTCAGCGCGGCCCAGGCGCACGTCTCGGTGGGTATCGGCATTGGCATTCCGGTGGCCCCCGCTTATCCCGTCTATGCTGCGCCGGTCTACGCACCGCCGCCCCCGCCCGTGGTCTATGCGCCGCCGCCGGTGGTGTACGCGCCGCCGCCTGCCGTCGTCGTAGGCGGCTATGGCGGCTACGGCTACTACGGCCGTCCGTACTGGCATCACGGCTACTACGGCCACGGTTACTACGGCCGCGGCTACTACCGTCATTGAGCGTGACGGGCGGCGCACGCCGCCCGGCCGCAGGTTTCACGAACGGCGCAACGCCGGCTCACGCCGCGTTGCGCCGTTTGTTTTTGGTGTTCGCTTGCGCCGCGTGCACGGCGCGCCAGATCGATGGGCGCCGATGCATAGGCGCAGGGTGAGGCGCACCCTGCGCCTGACACGGATTACGACGCGCCCGCGCCCTGCAGGATCATTTCGCGATAGCCGTGCACGATCACGCTGTACGAGAAGTACGCGAACAGCAGGGCCGAAAGCACGTGGCAGGCGCGCAGCAGGCCGGTGCCGGCGCGTTTGCGGCCATGACTGGCCAGTCCGCAAATAAACAGGGTCCAGGCGAGCCCGCCCGCGAAAAAGCCCAGCAGAAACAGCGAGGCCGCGCCGGCGCTCGTCGCCCCCGACTTGGCGATCAGCGCGCCGCCGACCGCCGCAAACCAGAGAATCGCACTCGGCGACGAAAGGGCGAGCAGCACGCCGCGCCCGAAGCTGCGCCACGGGTTGGGCAGCGGCGCAGCGCTATCGGCTTCGCCTTCCACGGGCGGCGCCGATGCCGGATTGAGCGCTTCGCGCGCCATCTTCCACGTGAGCATGAGCAGCAGGGCGGAGCCGCCGATCCACACGATCCAGCGCACGGCCGAGAACTGCAGCAGCGCGGCCATGCCCGCAAGCGCGAGTGCGGCGTAGATGAGGTCGCCGAAACACGAGCCGAGCCCTAGCCAGAAGCCCGGGCGGAAGCCATGCGTGAGCGTGAGCGAGATGATGGCGACGTTGACGAGACCGATGTCGAGGCAAAGCGAAAGCGACAGAAAAAAGCCGTCGGAAAGCAGGGAAAGGTGAGGCATGAAAACGATTTCTTGTTGGTATGGACTGCATACCGCATACGCCCGCCTTTGAAGAAGCGGGCGCGAGCGGCTCAAATCGGGTTCAGGCGGGTTTCAAACGCCGATGCACAGATACTTCAGTTCGACATATTCGTCGATGCCGTACTTCGACCCTTCGCGCCCGAGGCCCGACTGCTTCACGCCGCCGAACGGCGCGACCTCGTTCGAGATGAGTCCGGTGTTGATCCCGACCATGCCGTACTCGAGCGCTTCCGCGACGCGCCAGACGCGGCCGATATCGCGGCTGTAGAAGTACGAGGCGAGGCCGAATTCGGTGTCGTTGGCGAGGCCGACGACTTCGGCTTCGTCGCTGAAGCGGAACACCGCCGCGACCGGCCCGAAGGTTTCCTCGCGCGCGATCAGCATGTCGCGCGTGACGTCGGCGAGCACGGTGGGCTCGACGTAGCGCCCCGAGCTGACCTTGCCGCCCGCCACGAGCTTCGCGCCCTGGGCGGTCGCATCGCTGATGTGCTGCTCGACCTTGGCGACGGCCGCGTCGTCGATCAACGGCCCCTGGTTCACGCCATCATCGAAGCCGTTGCCCACCTTGATCTTGCGTGTGGCGGCGGCGAGCTTCTCGACGAAAGCGTCGTACACCTTGTCGTGCACATAGAAGCGGTTCGTGCAGACGCAGGTCTGGCCCGCGTTGCGATACTTCGAGATCATCGCGCCTTCCACGGCGGCGTCGAGGTCGGCGTCGTCGAACACGATGAAGGGGGCGTGGCCGCCCAGTTCGAGGGCGAGTTTCTTGACCGTCGGTGCGCACTGCTGCATGAGGATACGCCCCACCGGCGTCGATCCCGTGAACGAGAGATGGCGCACGATATCGCTTTCGCACAACGCCTTGCCGATGGCGATGGAGTTCGCGGAGTCGGCGGTGAGCACGTTGAACACGCCCTTGGGCACGCCCGCGCGCTGCGCCAGTTCGGCGAGCGCGAGCGCGCAAAGCGGCGTCTGCTCGGCGGGCTTCACGACGATCGTGCAGCCCGCGGCGATGGCCGGCGCGACCTTGCGCGTAATCATCGCGATCGGGAAATTCCAGGGGGTGATCGAGGCGCACACGCCGATCGGCTGCTTGAGCACGACGAGCTTGCGGTCGCTGGCGGGGCTCGCGAGCACGTCGCCGTTCACACGCTTGGCTTCTTCGGCAAACCATTCCAGGAAAGACGCGCCGTAGATCACTTCGCCGCGCGCCTCGGCGAGCGGCTTGCCTTGCTCGGCGGTCATGATCGCGGCGAGGTCGTCGGCGTGCTCGATCACGAGGTCGAACCAGCGCCGCAGGATGGCGGCGCGCTCCTTGCCCGTCTTCGCGCGCCACGCGGGCAGGGCGGCGTTCGCGGCGCCGATCGCGCGATGCGCCTCGTCGGCGCCAAAGTCGGGCACGCTCGCGATCTCGGCGTTGTCGGCGGGGTCGAGCACGGCGAACGTGGCCGCACCGCCGCTCCATTCGCCGTCGATGTACGCGCGGGTCTTGAAGAGGGCGGGGTCGTTCAGTTGCGTCAGGCGCTCCGATGCGGGCATCATCCTCGAGTCTCCTCAGGTTCACTGGCGCCGCGGCTCATGCCATGCACGAGGCGTGACGCGGTAAGCGCGGCGTCGCGAACAGGCGTCGCGTATGAATCGGCCGGCGTGGCGCCCGAGGGCACTGCGCCGGATCGCGTTAGCTGCGGCTAAAGCCGAGCTCGTCGTAGAGACGGTCGACGCGCGTCTTCACGGCCGCGTCCATCTCGATTGCGCGGCCCCATTCGCGGTCCGTCTCGCCGGGCCACTTGTTGGTGGCGTCGAGCCCCATTTTCGAGCCGAGGCCGGCCACCGGCGAAGCGAAGTCGAGATAGTCGATCGGCGTGTTCTCGACGAGCACGGTGTCGCGCGCCGGATCGATACGCGTGGTGATCGCCCAGATCACCTCCTTCCAGTCGCGGATGTCCACGTCATCGTCGACCACGACAATGAACTTTGTATACATGAACTGGCGCAGGAAGCTCCACACCCCGAACATCACGCGTTTCGCGTGCCCGGGGTAGCTCTTCTTCATCTGCACGATCGCCATGCGATAGCTGCACCCCTCTGGCGGCAGATAGAAGTCGGTGATCTCGGCAAACTGCTTCTGCAAGAGCGGCACGAACACTTCGTTGAGCGCCACGCCTAGCACCGCGGGCTCGTCGGGCGGTTTGCCCGTGTATGTCGAATGGTAGATCGCATCGCGGCGCATGGTGATGCGCTCGACCGTGAAGACGGGGAACCACTCCTGTTCGTTGTAGTAGCCCGTGTGGTCGCCGTAGGGGCCTTCGAGCGCGTGTTCGTACGCGGCGCTCGCGCCCTTGGCGGGGCGGGGCGGCGCGCCAGCGGGGGCCGGGCCGGGCCCGCCCGCCTGCGGGTAGATGAAGCCCTCGAGCACGATCTCGGCGCGCGCGGGCACCTGCAGCGTGTCGACGCCGGGCGTCAGGCACTTCGCGAGCTCGGTGCGGGCGCCGCGCAACAGGCCCGCGAACTGGTATTCGGAGAGCGTGTCGGGCACCGGCGTGACGGCGCCGAGGATCGTCGCCGGGTCGGCGCCGAGCACGACCGCCACCGGGTAAGGCTTGCCGGGGTTCTTCAGCGCGAACTCGCGGAAGTCGAGCGCGCCGCCGCGATGCGCGAGCCAGCGCATGATGAGCTTGTTGCGGCCAATCAGCTGCTGGCGGTAGATGCCGAGATTCTGGCGCGTCTTGTTGGGACCGCGCGTGACGGTGAGGCCCCAGGTGACGAGCGGGCCGGCGTCGCCGGGCCAGCAGGTCTGGATCGGCAACTTCGCGAGATCGACGTCGTTGCCTTCCCAGACGATCTCCTGGCAGGGCGGCGCGCTCACGGTCTTCGGCGCCATGTCCCAGACGGCCTTGGCGAGCGTGAGGAGCTTGCCCGCGTCCTTCAGGCCGCGCGGCGGCTCGGGCTCCTTGAGCGCCGAGAGCAAACGCCCCACGTCGCGCAGCGACTCGAGCGCCGCGCCGTCACCGCCGCTTTCCGGCGCGTCGATGCCCATGCCGAGCGCGACGCGCCGGGGCGTGCCGAACAGATTGCCGAGCACCGGGAACGCGTGCGTCGAACGGTTCTCAAAGAGCAGGGCCGGGCCGCCGGCGCGCAGGACGCGGTCGCACAGCTCGGTCATTTCCAGCACCGGAGAGACAGCTTGCGGGACGCGGCGCAATTCGCCGAGCGTCTCCAGGCGACCAACGAAGTCGCGCAGGTCTTTGTATTTCATTGGGAACCAATCGTGGCCAACACGGGTGGCCGGCTTGGGGGCCGCATGGGGCGGCGGCACGGATTCCGCGGCCGCCGTATCAGATGTATCAGACGTATCAAGACGTATCAGACATCTGGCCGGGGAGACGCGGCGTAACGATTGTCGATTTTACCTGCGTTGGCTAGCGCACGCTGGGTGCCATTCTGCATAAGCGCCCGCAGACGCGCGTGCGACGCGGATTTCGCCGGATTGAACAGTGTTTATCATTACTATTGGTTATGTTTTTTGGATTCTATAGTATTGACGATCTATAAAACGCTGCTAGAATCCGTCCACATTGGTTGCAGGTTTTGAAAATTTTAGCCACCTTCCCGGTCCTTCAGACGCAACGCGTCGCCGTTTAGCCGCATCCCTGCACGGCTGTCCACGGTTTAGATTGGCTGTTCTCGTCAGCGCCTCTTCGCGCTGGCTTTTCGCGTGAGAACTCCGTGCGCGCACACTGCGTGCCTGGTCGTACAAAAGGAGTTCCACCCACGGCGACTTGCCGTTTTCCCGACGCCGCTGCCGCACCAGCCAGGGCGCGCGGTGTCTTGATCCTGCGATTGGCCGTCTGCTTCGCGCCGACCCTCCCGCTGGATCATGCAACATGGGAGATCTGTAGATGAATACCTGGTTATCGTGGTGGCGCGCCGACGAGCGTGTAGCGCTTGGCCTGCGTGCGCTGCTGCGTCGTGGCACGCGTCTTAGCCATCACCTGTTCAGCATTGTTGGCGGCTGTGCCGTTCTGTTCGCTGTTGCCGTCTGGCTCATGCCCACGCTGCGTGGCACGCTCGCCGCTCGCGTGATGCCGTTCGTCTCGGCGGCGGTCCAGGCCGGCCCGGCACGTCTGCTGCAAGGCAACCCACTGCCCTCGTTCGCGCCCCCCGGCGTGACGAACAACGACGACAACGCCGACGGCGCGATGCTGCCCACCGCGCTCGCGCCCGATGCCGGTGCTGCCGGCGTCACTGCCGCCGCCGGCGCCACGGGCATTTCGCCCGCAGGCTCCAACGGCACGGTTGCAAAGGTCGCGACCTCGGTGTCGAACGGCGGCATCGCCACGCTCGACGCCGTGACGCTCAACGGCCTCGATCCGCGTGCGCTGCCGACCAGCGTCGGCTCGCTGGCGCGCATGATTCCGCCCCGGCGCATCACGCCCGACGCACGCGACGACCGCGTGCTCGTTTCGGCGCGCGAGCAGGCGCTCGTCGCCACCTATCTGGCGCGCCGCTACCGGGTGGCGCAGGAGCCGGTCGGCGAACTCGTGAAAGCGGCGTTCGACACCGGCCGCGAAGTGGGGCTCGATCCGCTGCTGCTGCTCGCCGTGATGGCGATCGAGTCGGGCTTCAACCCCTACGCCGAAAGCGGCGTGGGCGCGCAGGGCCTCATGCAGGTCATGTCGAAGGTGCACTCGGACAAGTTCCAGTATTTCGGCGGCCAGCGCGCGGCGCTCGATCCGCTCGCGAACATCAAGGTCGGCGCCCTGGTGCTCAAGGATTGCATCGCGCGCGGCGGTTCGCTGCCGGGCGGACTGCGTCTCTACGTCGGTTCGAGCACACCGGACGACGGCGGCTACGGCGCCAAGGTGATGGCCGAGCGCGGGCGTCTGCGCGACGTCGCACGCGGCCGCAACGTGCCGATCAACGCGCCGCAGGCGCCCGTCACCACCACGGCCAGCACGTCTGCGCAGAAGGTGGCGAGCATCAACGGCGAGAAGCGCGTGCACGTGACGCTCGACAACGCCCACGCGATCGTCGAGAAGTCGTCGTCCGCGAGCAGTGGTTCCGCTCAGGACGACGCCAGCACGAGCACGACGGCCCAGAAGCACGCTTCGTCCGAACTGGGTGCCTGAGCATCTGGCTGAAAGACCGGACCAAACGAAAAAGGCACCCTCGGGTGCCTTTTTCCATTTCTCGACCACGAGCGCATTAGCGTCCGAAGAACGCATGCAGCCGCTCGACCGCCTCCTCCAGGCGCTCGTACGCCGTGGCATACGAGAGCCGCACGTACTGATGCGGCGCGGCGACGCCGAAATCCATGCCGGGCACCATCACTGTGCCCGCGTCGTGCAGCATCGCGCGGGTGAGCGCGTCGCTGTCGCCGGCGGCGGGGTGCGCGACGTTCGAGCAGTCGGCGTAGACGTAGAACGCGCCGTCGGGCACCACGGGTACCGTGAAGCCGAGCGACTCGAGCGCCGGCGCGATGAAGTCGCGACGGCGCTTGAATTCGAGCCGGCGGCCTTCGTAGAGCTTGAGCGTGTCCGGCTCGAAGCAGGCGAGCGCGGCATGCTGCGCGAGCGCCGACGCGCAGATGAACAGGTTCTGCGCGAGCTTTTCGAATGCGCCGACCAGCGAGGGCGGCACCACGAGCCAGCCCAGACGCCAGCCGGTCATGTTGAAGTACTTCGAGAAGCTGTTGACGGTCACCACGTCGTCGCCGAACGACAGCGCGGAGACGGGCGGCGTGTCGTACGACAGGCCTTGATAGATTTCGTCGACGATCGTGAAGCCGCCGCGCGCACGCACGCTTTGCACGATGCGCTTGAGTTCGTCGGGCTCGATCGAGGTGCCGGTGGGGTTCGACGGCGAGGCGAGCAGCACGCCGCGCGTGCGCGGCGACCACAGGCGCTCGACATCGGCGGCGGTCAGCTGGAAGCGCGCTTCCGGGCCGCTCGGCACGAGCACCGGCTTGCCTTCCGCGGCGGCCACGAAGTGGCGGTTGCACGGATAGCAGGGGTCGGGCATCAGCACTTCGTCGTCGCGGTCGACGAGCGCGGTGCAGGCGAGCAGGAGCGCCGCCGAGGCGCCGGCCGTCACGACGATGCGCGCGGGGTCGACCGTGAGGCCGTACGCGTGCTGGTAGTGCGCAGCGATCGCCTCGCGCAGCGCGTGGATGCCGAGCGCGCTCGTGTATTGGGTGACGCCGCGGCGCAGCGCGGCGGCGGCCGCCTCGACGACAGGCTCGGGCGCCGTGAAATCCGGCTCGCCGATACCCATGTGGATGATGTCGCGCCCAGCGCGTTCGAGCTTCGCGGCTTCCTTCGCCAGTTCCATGACGTAGAAAGGCTGGATCTCGTCGACGCGCGCGGCTAGCCGCAGCAGCGGTTCGGCAACGGTGTTCATGCGGGTCTTTCCAGTACTGACAGATCACGCGGCGCGCGGGGCCGGGCGCTCAGGCGCACCCGCTTGCCCCGGCGGCTCGCGTTCTTACGACTTGCGGGCGTTTTGCGCTTCGGTGGCGCGCAGTTGCGCCGCGAGCTTGTCGAGCACGCCGTTCACGTACTTGTAGCCGTCCGAGCCGCCGAAGGTCTTGGTGAGCTCGACCGCCTCGTTGATCACGACGCGGTAAGGAATGTCGACGTGATGCTTGAACTCGTAGGTCGCGACGAGCAGCACCGCGCGTTCGACGGGCGAAAGCTGCTCGATCGGGCGGTCGAGACACGGCGTGATGGCGGCGGACAGTTCGTCCGACTCGCGGATGACGCCGTGCAGGATCGCGTCCAGATGCTCGTGATCGGCCTTGTCGTAGCCCTGCGAACCGCGCAGCTGCGCGTCGATCTCGCCGGCGGGCACACCCGACAGCAGCCACTGATACAACCCCTGCGTGGCCAGTTCGCGGGAGCGGCGGCGCGCGCTCTTCATTGCTGTTCCTCTTCGTCTTCCTCGTCTTCTTCGTCGTCGTCGCCGCCGTCGAGCTGCTCCAGCGCGACCGTCAGGTTCGCCATTTCCACGGCGACACGCGCGGCGTCACGACCCTTCTCGGTCATGCGGGCCACGGCCTGCTCGTCGTTCTCGGTGGTGAGCACGGCGTTCGCGATCGGCACGTTGAAGTCGAGCGAGACGCGCGAGATGCCCGCGCCGCTCTCGTTCGAGACGAGCTCGAAGTGGTACGTTTCGCCGCGCACGACCGCGCCGAGCGCGATCAGGGCGTCGAACTGGCCGCTTTCGGCGAGCTTTTGCAGCGCCAGCGGGATTTCGAGTGCGCCCGGCACGGTGACGAGCAGCACGTCTTCGCCCGTCACGCCGAGGCGTTCGAGTTCTTCGATGCAGGCGTCGGCGAGGCCGTTGCAGACGGGTTCGTTAAAGCGCGACTGGACGATGCCGATGCGCAGTCCGTCGCCGTCGAGGTTCGGTTGGTATTGTCCGATTTCCATGTGGTGTCCGTAAGTTCGGTTGAGCGTGGTGACGCGTGAAAAGAGCGCGATGCGACTTCAGGCGCGCGACGAGGCAGGGTCAGCGGCTTCAGGCGGGCAGGGCGCTTGCGCGTCGCCGCCGGGCATCGGCACGAAGCCGGTGACCTCGAGACCGTAGCCCGACATGCTGCCGAGGCGGCGCGGCTTCGAGAGCACCTGCATGCGGCCCACGCCGAGTTCGCGCAGGATCTGCGCGCCGATGCCGTAGGTCTTGAAGTCCACGGGCCGGCGTGCGAGCGCCTCCGCGCGCTCTTTCTGGTCGAACGCCTTGAAGACGTCGATCAGGTGTTCCTTGGGTTCGCCGCAGTTGAGCATGACGATCACGCCGACGTCGCGCGAGGCGATCTCGCGCATGGCGGCGTCGAGCGTCCACGAGTGCGTGGACGAGCCCGTCTCGAGCAGATCGAGCACCGAGAGCGGCTCGTGCACGCGCACGGGCGTATCGACGCCGGGCTTCGGCGTGCCGCGCACGAGGGCGATGTGCGGCGTGCGCGTGGGCTGGTCGACATACATGACCGCGCGGAACGGGCCGTGTGCGGTTTGCATGGTGCGCTCGGCCACGCGCTCGACAATCGATTCGGTGCGGCTGCGGTAGTGGATCAGGTCCGCGATGGTGCCGACCTTCAGGCCGTGCTCCTGCGCGAACTCCATGAGGTCGGGCAGGCGCGCCATCGTGCCGTCGTCCTTGATGACCTCGCAGATCACCGAGGCCGGCGTGAGGCCGGCAAGCGCCGTGAAGTCGCAGCCCGCTTCGGTGTGGCCCGCGCGCACGAGCACGCCGCCTGGCTGCGCCATGATCGGGAACACGTGGCCGGGCTGCACGATGTGCTCGGCGCGCGCGTCGTGCGCGACGGCCGCCTGGATCGTGCGGGCGCGGTCGGCCGCGGAAATGCCGGTCGTGACGCCTTCGGCGGCCTCGATGCTGACCGTGAACGCCGTGCCGTACTGCGTGCCGTTGCGGTAGGTCATGAGCGGCAGGTTGAGCAGCTTGCAGCGCTCCTGGGTGAGCGTGAGGCAGATCAGCCCGCGGCCGTATTTCGCCATGAAGTTGATGGCTTCAGGCGTGACGAACTCCGCAGCGATGACGAGGTCGCCCTCGTTTTCCCGGTCTTCTTCGTCGACGAGGATGACCATCTTGCCGGCTTTGAGCTCGGCGATGATCTCAGGGGTGGAGGCGAGCGTCATGTTGGGATTCTGGCTGGAAAGGCCACATTTTACGCCACGCGGGCGGGCGCGTCGCCCAGAACGCTTTGCGTTAATAACGTGAGACGTTACTATTCGTTCCGATTCAGCACTAAAGAGAAAAGCCATGGCGCGTGAAGCATCGCTTGCCACACCGGGCGAGATCCTGCACGACGAGTGGCTCAAGCCCATGGCCATCAGCCAGTACGCGCTGGCCGACGTGCTCGCGCGCATCACGCCGCACGCGCGCGCGGCTCCCGCCTGAGCCGGCTTGCGGCGGGAGGGCGCGGGCGCGAACGGGCGAGGCGTCAGCGCAGGATCACGTCGTCGGCGAGTCCCTTCGTCAGTTCCAGCGCCTGGCGCTCGAACAGGCGCCGGTACAGGCCGTTTTCGCGGCGCACGAGCGCGTCGTGCGTGCCTTCCTCCGCCACGCGTCCGCGTTCGAGCACCAGTAGCCGGTCGAGCGCGCGCACGGTCGAGAGCCGGTGCGCGACGACCACGGTCGTGCGGCCCTCCATGAGCCGCTCCATGGCCTGCTGGATCAGCACTTCGCTTTCGCTGTCGAGGCTCGAGGTCGCTTCGTCGAAGATCAGGATCGGCGCATTCGCGAGGAACGCGCGCGCGATCGCCACGCGCTGGCGCTCGCCACCCGAGAGCTTCACGCCGCGCTCGCCCACCAGCGTGTCGTAGCCGTGCGGCAGCGCCGTGATGAAGTCGTGGGCGCTCGCGAGTTTCGCCGCGCGCTCGATTTCGGCGTGCGTGGCGCCGGGCCGGGCGTAAGCGATGTTTTCGGCAAGCGAGCGGTGGAACAGCACCGGCTCCTGCTGCACGATGGCGATCTGCGAGCGCAGCGACGCCTGCTGCACGCGCGCAATGTCCTGGCCGTCGATCGTGATGCGTCCGCCGGACACGTCGTAAAGGCGCTGGATCAGCTTGATCAGCGTGGTCTTGCCCGAGCCCGAATGGCCGACGAGGCCCACGCGCTCGCCCGGCGCGATACGCAGCGTGAGGTTCTCGTAGAGCGCCCTGCCATCCGCAAGATTGCCGTAGCGGAACGTCATGTTCTCGAAGCGGATGTCGCCCTGATCGATCACGATGGGCGGCGCATCGCGCTGGTCCTCGATGCCGAGCGGCGCCGCGTCGAGCGCGACGAGCTCTTCCATGTCGTTGACCGAGCGCTGCAGGTTGCGCACGTGCATGCCGACATCGCGCAGGTAACCCTTGAGCAGGAAGAACAGCGTGAGCGCGAACGTGATGTCGCCGACGCTTGCGAGACCGCGCGCCCAAAGCAGCAGCGCCGCGCCGAGGATGGCTGCCTGCATGCCCACGAGCAGAGCACCCTGCACGCCGCCGTTGAGCGTGCCGCGCTGCCACGTGCGCCGCGTGCGGCTGCTCCACTTCGTGACGACGCGCGCGAGCCGCGCTTCTTCGCGTGTTTCCGCGCCGAACGCCTTGACGACGGCGTTGCACGAAATGGCGTCGGCGAGCGCGCCGCCCATCTTCGTATCCCACTGGTTCGCGAGCCGGGCCGAGGGTGCGACGTAAAAGAGCGAGAGCGAGATCGTGATCGCCAGATACACGGCCGAGCCGAGGCCGACCACGAGGCCCATCACGTGCCACTGCACCGCGAGCAGGATGGTCGAGCCGACTAGCATGACGAGCGAGGGAAACAGGGCGACGAGCAGCGTGTCGTTGAGCAGGTCGAGCGCCCACATGCCGCGCGTGACCTTGCGCACCGTGGAGCCGGCGAAGCTGTTCGCGTGCCAGTCCGTCGAGAAGCGCTGCACGCGGTGAAAGGCTTGCGTGGCGATCTCGCTCATCATGCGCAGCGTCAGCGTGATGATGTTGCGGTACGCGGCCTGGCGCATGATCGTGCCGCCGAGCCCGAGCGCCGTGAGCGCCCAGAACGCGACGACCGCCGCATGCCAGGCGGCGGCGCTGCTGGCTGTGCCGCCGTGCGTGAGGGCGTCGACGAGCTGGCCCGCGTAGTGCGGCGTAAGCACGTCGGCGAGCGCGCCGAGCAGCGAGGCGAGCGCGACGGCCGTGACGCGCACCGGTTGGCGCGCCCAGTGCCGGAAGGTGAAGCCGAGGACCTTGCGGAAGGTTTGTCCGCCCGATTCGGGTTTGTTGTTTAGCTCTGTCATGGACAGCATGCTCCGGACGTGATGCCCGAAGACTCTCCTGAAGGAAGCGTGAAGCGTTAAGACGGAAAACGGGCTTCGCACGCCCGGGCATCGGTTGCCGGACGGCCTGACCTCGAATTCGCTGAATACGGCGCGGCGTCTGAAAACATGCCGCGCGGCACGCGCTATGGCTGCGCTGGAAGCGGGACGGTTGCGTGACGCGACGCAACGTGCAACATCACCCGGACCATCGGCTTGGCGGCGCTCGTGTCAATCGTTGCCAACTGTGCCTCCTGGTTCGATTCGGGTGATGGGAACGCGGCACGCCGTGCGGCGAGCGCGTAGGGAAAGGCTAGATTCTATCAGCGCCCCGGCGCGCGTGCTTGCGCGCGTCCGGGGCAGGCGTGGCGCCGGCCAGGCGGCTCTTAGTCCTGCGCGCCCGAATTGGCGGCCTTCTCGGCCGAAAGCATCCGCTCCACATAGCGCGCGATCAGATCGATCTCGAGATTCACCTTCGTGCCGGCCTGAAGATGCTTGAGCGTGGTGACTTCCACGGTGTGGGGGATCAGGTTGATCGAGAATTCGCAGCCGTCCGCGCGGTCGTCGACCGAGTTGACCGTGAGGCTCACGCCGTTCACGGTGATCGAGCCCTTGTAGGCGAGATAGCGGCCGATATCCGCCGGCGCGAGAATGCGCAGCTCGTGCGACTCGCCCACGGGCGCGAAGCGCGTGACGGTGCCGAGGCCGTCCACGTGACCCGAGACGATGTGGCCGCCCAGGCGGTCGTTCGCGCGCAGCGCCTTTTCGAGGTTCACTTCGCCCGTCGCCGCGAGGCCCACGGTGCGGTTCAGGCTTTCGCGCGACACGTCGACGTCGAAGCCCGTTGCCGACTTCTCGATGACTGTCATGCACGCGCCCTGGATCGCGATGCTGTCGCCGAGCTGCACGTCGTCGAGGCCCAGGCCGCCGGCGTTGACGGCGAGGCGCACGCCTGCGTCGGCGCCCGTGCCGAGCGGCTTGATCGATTCGATGCGGCCCACTGCCGCGACGATTCCGGTAAACATCGTGCTGTTCCTTGTGTTCAGTGCTTCAGTGAGGGTCAGGCGTCTTGTGTCGTGACGACGCGCGCAAGAATGCGCAGGTCGCTGCCGAGACGATCGACGGAATGAAAGGCGAGGCGCGTGCGCTCGTCGAGCGTTGCGGGCGCAGCGATGTCGATCATGCCGAGCGCATTCGTGCCGAGCAGCGACGGCGCCACGTACACGAGCAGTTCGTCCACGCAGCCTTCGCGCAGGAGCGAACCGTTGAGCTTGTAGCCCGCTTCCACGTGCAGTTCATTTACGCCGCGCGCGGCGAGCTCGGTGAGCATGGCCGGCAGATCGACCTTGCCCTGCCCGTTGCCGAGCGCGACGATTTCGGCGCCGCGCACGCGCAGCGCTTCGGCGCGTTCTTCGTTGCTCGCGTCGAGCGCCGCGCAGAACACGAGCGTGGGCGGACCCACGAAAATCTGCGCGAGCGGCGAGGCGTCGAGGCGGCTGTCGATCAGCACGCGTTTGGGCTGGCGCGGGGTGTCGACGGCGCGCACGGTCATGCGCGGGTCGTCTTCCTTCACCGTGCCGATACCCGTGAGGATGGCCGAGGCGCGCGCGCGCCAGGCGTGGCCGTCGGCACGCGCGGCTTCGCCCGTGATCCATTGACTTTCGCCCGAAGGCAGGCCCGTGCGGCCGTCGAGCGATGCGGCAACCTTCATGCGCACCCACGGACGCTTGCGCGTCATGCGCGAGACGAAGCCGATGTTCAGTTCGCGCGCCTCGCTGGCGAGCAGCCCGCAACGCACGTCGATACCCGCGTCGCGCAGGATAGAAAGCCCGCGCCCCGACACGAGCGGGTTCGGGTCTTCCATCGCCGCAATCACGCGCGCGACCTTCGCTTCGATCAGTGCGTTCGCGCAGGGCGGCGTGCGGCCGAAGTGGCTGCACGGCTCGAGCGTCACATAGGCGGTCGCGCCGCGCAGGTCGTGCCCGCGCGCGCGGGCGTCCTTCATCGCCTGGATTTCGGCGTGATCCTGGCCGGCCGGCTGCGTGAACCCCTCGCCGATCACCACGCCGTCCTTCACCAGCACGCAGCCGACGCGCGGGTTCGGGTCGGTCGTGTACAGGCCGCGCTGAGCGAGCGCGAGCGCACGCTCCATGTGGACGAAATCGGATTGCGAAAACATCGTCGGGCTTTCTCCCGGGCGGCGGTCAGGTGGAGGCCGGCGAGGCGCGCGCCGCGCCGGCGGTCGTTGGTGTGATGCCTTATTGCGTGACGTTTTCAGCCGCGGCTTCCGCTGCGAACGCGCTGCGCGCCGCAACGATCGTCTCGTCGAGGATCGCGTCGTCGTGGGCGCTCGAGACGAAACCGGCCTCGTAGGCCGAAGGCGCGAAGTAGACGCCCGCGTCCAGCATGCGGTGGAAGAAGCGGTTGAAGCGTGCGATATCGCTCTTCGTGACCTCGGCGAAGCTGCCCGGCACCTTGTCCGCGAAATAGAGGCCGAACATGCCGCCCACCGAATCCGCCACGAACGGCACGTTCGTTTCGCGTGCCGCGGCCGACAGCCCCTTCGCGAGACGTTCGGTCTTCGCGGTGAGCTGCTCGTAGAAGCCGGGCGCCTGGATGAGCTGCAGCGTCTTCAGGCCCGCCGCGACCGCGATCGGGTTGCCCGAGAGCGTGCCTGCCTGGTACACCGAGCCGTTGGGCGCGAGGTGATCCATGATCTCGCGACGGCCGCCGAACGCCGCCGCCGGCATGCCGCCGCCGATCACCTTGCCGAGGCACACCATATCCGCCTCGACGCCGTAGAGCGCCTGCGCGCCGCGCAGGCCGACGCGGAAACCGCACATCACTTCGTCGAAGATCAGCACGCTGCCGTGCTTCGCCGTGAGGCTGCGCAATGCGCCGATGAACTCGGGCGTGGCCTTCACGAGGTTCATGTTGCCCGCGACCGGTTCGACGATCACGGCGGCGATCTCGTCGCCGAACGCCTTGAACGCCTCTTCGAGCGCCGCGACGTTGTTGTATTCGAGCACCGTGGTGTGCTTCGCGATGTCCACCGGCACGCCTGCCGACGTCGGGTTGCCGAACGTGAGCAGGCCCGAGCCGGCCTTCACGAGCAGGCTGTCGGCGTGGCCGTGGTAGCAGCCTTCGAACTTCACGATGCGGTCGCGCTTCGTGAAGCCGCGCGCGAGACGCAGCGCGCTCATGGTCGCCTCGGTGCCGCTCGACACCATGCGCACCTGCTCCATCGACGGGACGATCTTGCAGATTTCCTCGGCGATCTCGATCTCGGCCTCGGTCGGCGCGCCAAACGAGAAGCCATTCGCGAGCACGCGCTGCACGGCTTCGAGCACTTCCGGATGCACGTGGCCGACGATCATCGGGCCCCACGAGCCGATGTAGTCGATATAGCGCTTGCCTTCGGCGTCCCAGAAGTACGGCCCTTGCGCGCGCTCGATGAAGCGCGGCGTGCCGCCGACCGAGCGGAACGCGCGCACGGGCGAATTCACGCCGCCCGGGATGGTGCGCTGGGCGCGTTCGAAGAGGGCTTCGTTGCGGTTCTGTGTGCTGGACTGGGTGTTGGACATGAGTGCTGGACCTGCGAAAGTGGTGTGGCGCGCGGCGCTGACGGACCGGCCGACGTACGGACCCATGCGGCGCCGCAAGGGCGCGGGCGATGGGGCTGTTCTCCCGAAATTGTACCGGAGTCGCGCGGATCGGGCCGGCGCCCCGGGGCGGCCCGGGGGGGCCGGCGCGCCCGGATTCGGCGCGCTTGCGGCCCCTTCCTGCCCGCTACTGCCCGCGTTTGCGGGCTGGCGGCGCGAGGCGCGGCGCCGTGTCGCGCAGATTGTCGTGCCATACCTGCATGGCTGCGACGGCCGGGGCCGGCATGGGCCGTCGCCCGGTCAGCTCCGCCCAGCGCTTTTCCAGCGCGCCTTCGGCCGCCGGCTTGATGACGGTGCCCGAACTCTGTGCGTCCCAGGTCTGGATCGAAAACGGGTGCACGCGCAACGCGTCGCGCGCGACGACCACTTCCTCGCCCGCGTCGACGAGCCAGTCGTAGACGAAGTCGACACATAGCCGGTAGCCGCGCTTATACGCGGCGTCGGGCACCTCGTAAGGCGCGCGCGTGACGTAGCCGGAACCGAACAGCCCGCGCGGCTCGGCGGCCACGCGGTGCAGGAACACCCGGTCGCCCGGCAGGATGCCGCGCGCGAAGCCGCATCCCCACGTGTCGGCGACGGCTTCCCCGGCGCGCACACGGCGCGCGAAGTCGGGCAGTTCAGGCCAGGGCCACTTCTTGGGGCTCCAGATGAGCAGGAAGGCGGTCATGTCGGCAACGCGGCAAATTGAAGTTGAGCGAAAGCGGGCAGCTTAGCGCAAAGCCGCGCCGCCGCCGCATGTGAGGCCGCGCATGGCGGGCAAGGGGCGTCAGGTACAATTCGGCGGCACCGCGTTGCTGTTTTTTGTCCGCTTTTGTCCGCTCCTGCAGCGACGGATGAATCGGCCCATGACATCGAGACCGCGCGAGCCGCGCGTGTTTCGCCGCTACACACACCCATGTCCCATTCCCCGCGCCGCCGGCCCGATGGCCGGCTGATCCTGTTGCTGGGCGCACTTGCCGCTTGTGGCCCGCTCGCCACCGACATGTATCTGCCGAGCCTGCCCGCCATCGCGCAGTCGTTCGGCGTGAGCGCCGCTGCCGCGGCCTCGACGCTCACGAGCTTCATGGCCGGCTTTTCGATCGGCATGCTGCTCTACGGCCCGGTTTCCGACGCCTATGGCCGCCGCCCCGTGCTGCTCGGCGGCATCGCGCTCTTCACGATTGCCAGCATTGCCTGCTGGCTCTCGTTCTCGGTGGGCGAACTCGTGGTCGTGCGCTTTCTGCAGGCGCTCGGCGCGGGCGCGGCCTCGGTGCTCTCGCGGGCCATCGCGCGCGACGCCCACGAGCCATCGGACGCCGCCAAAGTCCTCTCGATGGTCGCGATCGTCACGGCGATCGGGCCGCTGCTCGCCCCGCTGATCGGCGGGCAACTGCTGCTGATCGGCGGCTGGCGCGTGGTGTTCGTCGCGCTCACGCTGTTCGGCCTCGCGTGCGCCGTGGCGGCCTACCTGCGCGTACCGGAAACCTGGCCGCCGGAAAAGCGCGAAAGCGCGGCCGTGCTGCGCTCGTTCGCGGCTTACGGGCGCCTGCTGCGCGATCCGCTCGTCTGGGGGCACATGCTGTGCGGCGGCATGGCGTTCGCCGCGATGTTCACCTATATCTCGGCCACGCCGTTCGTCTATATCGAGTACTTCCACGTCTCGCCGCAGCACTACGGGTTCTTCTTCGGCGCGAACGTGTTCGGCATCATGCTCGGCAACTTCCTCAACACGCGCTTCATCGGGCGGCTCGGCACGCTGCGCATGGTGTCGATCGCTTCGGGTGTGAGCATCGTCGCGTCGCTCTTCGTCGCGCTCATGTGTGTGACGGGCTGGGGCGGCCTGTGGTCGATCGTATTCGGCCTGTTCTTCGTGGTGAGCGTGGTGGGTCTGCTCGGCGCGAACTGCGCGACCGATCTCATGTACCGCTATCCGAAGAACGCGGGTGCGGCGGCGGCCGTATTCGGCGCGACGCAGCTCGCGCTCGGCGCGCTCGCGAGCGCCGTGGTCGGCTGGTTCCCGGGCATCTCGCCGTTCGGCATGGGCGTGACGATCGGCGTGTGCGGCCTGCTGACGTGGGTGGGGCGCGCGCTCGTCGTGAAGTGGCACGGCACGCCGGCGCCGGACGCGGTGCGAACGGCAACGCCGTGAGCGATACATCGATAAGTCGATCCTTCGCACGAAATAAAAATGGGACGCCGAGGCGTCCCATTTTTTTCGTCGCTCGAATGAGTCGGCGAATCAGCGGACTTCAGTCGCGCGCCGTGGGCGACGCGCCGTGGCTCAGCCAGTCGAGCACGGCCGATGCATCGTCGTCGGCATGCTCGCGCGCCTTTTCGACGGCGTTGCCGAGGTCCGCATCGGGCGAAGCACGGCGAATCGCCACGCCCACCGCGAGGATGTCGATCATCAGCAGATGCAGGATGCGCGAGATCATCGAAAGCTGCGATTCGCGCATCTCGATGTGATCGGTTTCGAGCGCCACGGTCGCGCGCCTGGCGAGCGGCGTGTTGCTCGACGTGATCGCGATCACCTTCGCGCCCGCCTGCATGGCGACGTCGAGCACGCGCAGCAGTTCCGGCGCGCGGCCCGACTTCGACACGGCCACGATCACGTCGCCCTTGCCGAGCAGCGCGGCGGAAGCGGCCTGCATGTACAGGTCGCCATAGGCGATGGTCGGGATGCCGAAGCGGAAGAACTTGTAGTGCGCGTCCTGCGCGACGATGTGCGAGTTGCCGAGCCCATAGAACTCGATGCGGCGCGCGCCGTTGAGCAGCGTGATCGCATTCTCGACCTGCTCGAAGTTCAGGTGCTCGCGCAACTGCAGGATCGCCGAGACGGTGTTGTCGAGCACCTTCGCGCCGAAGTCGGTAGCGGTGTCGCCCAGATGCACCTGGCTGTGGCTCACCGGAATCGTGCCCGTGAGGCCCGTGGCGAGCTTGAGCTTGAAGTCCGAGAGCCCCTGGCAGCCGAGCGAGCGGCAGAAGCGGATGACCGTGGGCTGGCTCACGTCGGCCTTGCGCGCGATATCGACGATCGGATCGTTGATGATCGAGCGCGGATGGTTGAGCGCGAGGTCGGCCACGCGGCGTTCGGCGGGCGTGAGCGCGTCGCGCATCTGGCGAATGCGTTCGAACACGGCCGACGAGCCGCCGCCCGCGCGATTCGACAGCTGCTCCGCGAGAATCGCCGACACGCCGAGGAACGCCGGATACTCGGCCGTGATCACGTAGGTGGGCACGTTCGAGAGATAGGTGTCGAAACGGCCCTTCGCCTCGAAGCGCTGGCGGAACGACGAGCGCGTGAAGAGGTCGCCGAGCCGCGGCACCACGCCGCCGCCGATATAGATGCCGCCGAGCGAGCCGAGCGTCATCGCGATGTTGCCCGCGAAGCTGCCGAGAATGCCGCAGAAGCATTCGACGGTTTCCATCGCGAGCGCCTCGCCGTCATGCGCGCGCTGCACGACTTCGGCCGTGCCGAGCTCGGTGGGCAACTTCTTCTTGTCACGCGCGGCGAGTGCGCGATAGATCAGCTCGAGGCCGGGCCCCGCGCACACGCGCTCGAACGAGACATGCGGCCACTTCTTGCGCGCGAACTGCAGCACGATGTCTTCGCGCTCGTCCTGCGGCGAGAAGCTTGCGTGGCCGCCTTCGCTGCCGAGTGCGATCCAGCGGTCGTCGGCGGGAATCAGGCCCGAGACGCCGAGACCCGTGCCCGGCCCGAGCAGGCCGATCACGCTGTTCTGGCGGCGCTGGCCGCCGCCGACCTGGACGCGCTGCGAGTCGGTCAGGCCGGGCAGCGCCATGGCGAGCGCGGTGAAGTCGTTGACGACCAGCAGCGTGTCGAAGCCGAGCGAGCGACGCGTCGCTTCGATCGAGAAGGTCCAGTCGTGATTGGTCATGCGCACCTGGTCGCCGTCGACCGGATTCGCAATCGCGATGGCCGCATGATTCACGCGGCCGATCTTGTTGTCCTTCAGGTATTGCTGGATCACTTGCGCGACGCCGGGATACTGCGCGCACGGATACACGCGCACCTGGCCGATTTCGCCCGGACCCGTTTCCAGCGCGAAGCGCGCGTTGGTTCCGCCGATGTCGGCGAGCAGCCTCGGACCGTCGGCGTGCTGGCCTGCGCCAGGGGCATTTTTATTAGGCGCACCAGTAGACATCGAGTCTCACTCCCTTGTCGTTCGCCAGCTTCGAGATGGCGTTGTTTTGTTCGGCCGCGGCGGCCTGTTGCAGCACTTCGAGCTTGCGCTGCCCCGCGATCAGCAGGAACAGCCGGTCGACCTGGCGCAGCGCCTGCATCGACCACGAGACGCGCGCGTGGGGCGCTGCCTGCGGATGCACGGCCACGAACGGGCGCGCCGTGGTGATCGCTTCGTGCCATTCGGGGGCGTCGGCGAAAATCGAGGCCGTGTGGCCGTCCTCGCCCATGCCGAGCACGGCGACGTTCGGCAGCTTGCGGGCCGGGTCGGCGTTGAGCGCGGCGACGTGCGCGTCGAGATCCTGCGCCACGTCGACGAGCGGCAGGAAGTGCGCGTGCGCCGCTTCGTGCGTGAGCAGCGTCTCGCGCGCGAGGCGCGCGTTGCTCGCGGAGTCGGTGTCCGGCACCCAGCGGTCGTCGACGAGCGTGACGTCGATGTGCGCCCAGTCGAAACGGTGCGTCGAGAGGGCCTCGAGGAAGGGGCGCGGGCTCGTGCCGCCGGAGACGGCGAGCGTTGCACGCCGCGCGGCAGTACCGGGCGCCGCCTGCTGAGCGGCGAGCGACGCATGTAGCGCGTCGCCCACGGCTCGCGCCAGCGCGTCGGATTGGACGCGCGGGTCGTCGAATACGTGAAGCTCGATCACTTCTCCTCCATGCTGCTTTTTTGTAGGTCTACGGGGTAGTTCATCTGTCCGGTCCGGCGTCGCGCTCGGGGTGCGCGACGCCATGCAATCCCATCAATTCTCTTCTTCGAGCCAGCAGGTACCGTGCTGCGCGAGCATCGCGCTGGCGGCCGCCGGTCCCCATGTGCCGGCCGCATACGGCTTGGGCGCGCGGGGCGTCGCCGCCCACTCGTTGAGGATCGGCTCGACCCACGTCCACGCCGCTTCCTGCTCGTCGCGCCGCACGAACAGCGCGAGGCGCCCGTTGATCACGTCGAGCAGCAGGCGCTGGTAGGCCTCCATCTGGCCTTCGCGGAAGAACTGGTCGAACGCGAGATCCAGATGCACGCTCGCGAGATTCATGCCTTCGCCGGGCTGCTTCGCGAGGCAGTAGAGGCGGATGTTCTCGTTCGGCTGCAGGCGGATCACGAGGCGGTTCGCGCCGGGGCGCAGCGCCGGCGCGCCGAGCGCCGAATGCGGCACCGGACGGAAGTTCACGACGATCTCGGCCACGCGGTCGGCAAGACGCTTGCCGGTGCGCAGGAAGAAGGGCACGCCCGCCCAGCGCCAGTTCTCGATCTCCACCTTGAGCGCGACGAAAGTTTCCGTGTGGCTCTCTGGCTTCACGCCATGCTCGGTCGCGTAGCCCGGCACCGCCTGGCCGCGGATCACGCCCGCATGGTACTGACCGCGCACGGCGACCTTGCTGATGTCGAGCGGATTGATCGGCTTGAGCGCGCGCAGCACACGAAGCTTTTCGTCACGCACCGAATCCGAATCCATCGAATGCGGCGGCTCCATGGCAACGATCGAAAGCAGCTGCAACAGGTGATTTTGCACCATGTCGCGCAGCGCGCCAGTGTTGTCATAAAAGTCGCCGCGCGCTTCGACGCCCAGTTCTTCGGCAATCGTGATCTGGATGCTCTCGACCCATTCGCGGCGCCACAGCGGCTCGAACAGCGCGTTGCCGAATCGCAGCGCGAGCAGGTTCTGCACCGGCTCCTTGCCGAGATAGTGGTCGATCCGGTAGATCTGGCCTTCGGCGAAGATCTCGCCCACGGCGTCGTTGATCGCGTTGGACGACTTGAGGTCATAGCCGAGCGGCTTTTCCAGCACGATGCGCGAGTGTTCGTTCAGACCCACGGCGGCAAGCGCGCGGCAGATCGGCACGAACAGCGACGGGCCCGTCGCCAGATAGAACACACGAATACCGGGCAGCGACGCGATGGCGTCGCGCAAGTGAGTAAAGTCTTCGGCGCGCGAGAGGTCGAGCTTCACATAGACGATGCGCTCGAGGAAGCTGGCCCACGCGTTGTCGTCGTAGCCGCCGTTCTTCTTCACATGCGGCTTGACGTGCTCGTCGACCCATTCGATGTACGCTGCGCGATCCTCTTCGTGGCGCGCGACGCCCACGATCTTGCCAGACTCCGCGAGCATGCCTGAACGGTGCGCTTCATACAGGGCGGGGAGGATCTTGCGCATCGACAGGTCGCCGGTGGCGCCGAAGAGCACGAACGTGAAACCTGAATCGATCTGGGTTTGCATGAGTCTCAGTCAGAGTCCTGGGGGGCCGCTGCAGGGTACAACGGGTGCCCGTCTGTGTGGGCGATCGGGCGGCCGTAGTCCGATAAAATTTTTTTTGACACTGAATTGTAGTTTAACTACAATCCAAATCAAGAGGTAACGTTCATTCGATGAAAAAAGCGTGGAACGCAGCCAGCAAGGCGCTTTGCGCGGTTTCGCGAGCGGACGGAATGCCCCCTCATGTTAACGGAGAACCACGCGGGACTCAGCCCGGCTTGCCAGTGAGCCGTGCGCCCGGTTCCCCGCCGTGCGGAGGCTTCAAGGCCGCGTGACGCAAGCGGCGCCTCGGCCGGCCGGGTGGCCGGCGAAAATCAAAAGAGGAGACAGTCAAGTTGCATTCCGAACCACTCATCTCTTGAGCGTCCTGCGGCCGGTAACCGGCACGCGGCCCGCGCGCATCTAATGAAAAGCACGCGCGCGCGGCACTCCGGCGCCCGTCCGTCCAGTGTTTTGCCTGTTTTGCCTGTTTGACCAACCACCGCACCCTGGCGATCAGGGGCCAATCGTTTTTTGTTCAGGTGTCTGGAGGAGATAAGCAATGAAATTCCGCGCGATCATGGGCGCCCTGTGCGCAGCAGGTCTGTTGGGTGGCGTCGCCACGGCGCAAGCGGCCGAGTCCCTCGAAGTGCTGCACTGGTGGACTTCGGGCGGCGAGTCGAAGGCCGTCGGCGTGCTCAAGGACGACATGACGAAGCAGGGCTATGTGTGGAAGGACTTCGCGGTCGCCGGTGGCGCGGGCGCGGCGGCCATGACCGCACTGAAGACCCAGGTGATCTCGGGCAACGCACCGACGGCCGCCCAGATCAAGGGTCCGCTGATCCAGGAATGGGCTGACCAGGGCGTGCTGGTGAACGTCGACTCCGTCGCCGGCGACTGGAAGGCCAATCTGCCGCCGCAGATCGACAAGATCATGCACGCCGAGGGCCACTACGTGGCAGCGCCGTTCTCGGTGCACCGCGTGAACTGGGTGTGGATCAACAAGGCAGCGCTCGACAAGGTGGGCGGCAAGGCGCCGACCACGTGGCCGGAATTCTTCGCGCTGGCCGACAAGATGAAGGCTGCAGGCATCCAGCCGGTCGCCGCTGGCGGCCAGCCGTGGCAGGACCTGACGCTGTGGGAAGACGTGGTCCTCTCGCAGGGCGCGGACTTCTACAAGAAGGCACTCGTCGACCTCGACCAGAAGACCCTCACGTCGCAGCAGATGGTCGGCGTGTTCGACACGGTCCGCAAGATCGAGTCGTACATGGATAACGGCCGCACGGGCCGCGACTGGAACCTTGCAACGGCCATGGTCATCAACGGCAAGGCCGGCATGCAGTTCATGGGCGACTGGGCCAAGGGCGAGTTCGCGAACGCGAACAAGCAGCCGGATACGGACTACGTTTGCGCAGCGGTGCCGGGCACGGCAAAGGCCTACACTTTTAACGTTGACTCGTTCGTGTTCTTCCAGCAGAAGGGCCAGAAGGAAGCAACGCCTGGCCAGCTTGCGCTCGCGAAGACGATCATGAGCCCGGGCTTCCAGGAGCAGTTCAGCCTGTACAAGGGTTCGATTCCGGTCCGTCTCGGCGTGGACATGAGCAAGTTCGACGCATGCGCGAAGAAGTCGTACGCGGATGAGCAGATCGCGATCAAAGCCGGCGGCTATGTGCCGTCGCTCGCTCACGGCATGGCTCAGCCGGACGCAACGGCCGGTGCGATCACCGACGTCGTGACGAAGTTCATGAACTCGACCCAGGATTCGAAGAGCGCGGTGGAAGCGCTCGCGAAGGCTGCGAAGACGAAGTGAGCGTAGCAGGTTAGTGCTGTAAGACGGGGGGCGCCATCCGTGGCGCGCCCCGGGCATGACGGTTCACCCTCTGAACCCCATCATCGTGCGAAAGCGGTTTTCGCACCGTACCAGGAGTTGCGCAGTGACTGCTTCTCTTAGCGGCAACGGCAAGGCGGCCACGCCTGCCACCCGCCGCGCGTCGCCCATGGCGGCGCTCGCAGACCGCTGGATCCCGAAGCTGGTGCTTTCGCCCAGCATTGTGATCAGCCTCGTATTCGTCTACGGCTTCATTCTCATTACCGGCTATCTGTCGCTCTCGACCTCGCGTCTGATGCCGCGCTATGAATTCGCGGGTCTCGACCGCTATCGCGAGCTGTTCTCCAACGACGTCTGGTGGACGTCGGCGCAGAACCTCGGATGGTTCGGCATTCCGTTCATCGCGATCTGCGTCGCGCTCGGGCTGTTCCTCGCGATCCTGCTCGACCAGCAGATTCGTCAGGAAGGCGCGCTGCGCGCGGTGTTCCTTTATCCGATGGCGCTCTCGTACATCGTGACGGGCACGGCATGGCAGTGGATCTTCAATCCGGACCTCGGCATTCAGCAGGTGATGCACAGCATCGGCTGGACGAGCTTCCACATCGACTGGCTCAACGACCCGGACAAGGCCATTTTCTGTATCGTGGTCGCCGCGGTGTGGCAGTCCACGGGCTTTTGCATGGCGCTGTTCCTCGCCGGCCTGCGCGGTGTCGACAGCGAGATCTTCAAGGCGGCCCAGGTGGACGGCGCGACGCTGCCCACGATCTATCGCAAGATCGTGATTCCGAGCATGCGTCCGGTGTTCTTCTCCGTGCTGCTGATCCTGTGCCACATCACGATCAAGACGTTCGACCTCGTCGTCGCCTTGACGGCCGGTGGTCCGGGCACGTCGTCGTCGCTGCCGGCCATCTTCATGTACACGTTTTCGTTCAACCGCGGGCAGCTCGGCGTCGGCGCAGCTTCGTCGATGATGATGCTCGCCACCGTCGTGGCCGTGCTCGTGCCGCTCATGTATCTGGAATCGAGGAGCACGCGCAATGCAGCCTAAGATGAACGTGAGCCGCGTGGTCATCTATGCGGCGCTGATCCTGTTCGCGTTGTACTTCCTGTTCCCGCTCTACGTGATGCTGTCGACGTCGTTCAAGTCGCTCGACCAGATTCACACGGGCACCATGCTCTCGCTGCCCACGAGCCCGACCTTCGCGCCGTGGATCAAGGCGTGGAGCGAAGCCTGTACCGGCGTGCGCTGTGACGGCATGCAGCCGTTCTTCATGAACTCGGTGAAGATGGTGATTCCGGCCGTGCTGATCTCGTCGATCATCGGCGCGTTCAACGGTTACGTGCTCACGCACTGGCGCTTTCGCGGCGCGGACGCGCTCTTCACGATGCTGCTGGTGGGCTGCTTCATCCCGTTCCAGGCCATCCTGCTGCCGATGGCGCGTCTCGAAGGCTTCCTCGGCCTGTCGAACACGATCGGCGGTCTGGTGCTGGTGCACGTCGTGTACGGCATTGCGTTCACCACGATGTTCTTCCGCAACTTCTACGTGAGCGTGCCCGCTGAACTCGTGAAGGCCGCGCGCATCGACGGCGCCGGTTTCTTCATGATCTTCACGCGCATCATGCTGCCGATCTCGCTGCCCATCTTCATGGTGTGCCTGATCTGGCAATTCACGCAGATCTGGAATGACTTCCTGTTCGGTATCGTGTTCTCGGGCGTCGATTCGATGCCGATCACGGTGGCGCTGAACAATCTCGTGAACACGTCCACGGGCGTGAAGGAATACAACGTCGACATGGCCGGCGCGATCATCGCCGCGCTGCCCACGCTGCTCGTCTACGTGATCGCCGGCCGCTACTTCGTGCGCGGTCTCACGGCGGGCGCGGTGAAGGGTTAAACCCGCATTCGATTAAAAGGATTCATAGCATCATGGCAAGCCTTTCCATTCGCGACGTCTACAAGACCTACCCGAACGGGGTTCCCGTCCTCAAGGGCGTGAACATCGACATCGAAGACGGCCAGTTCCTGATTCTGGTCGGCGGTTCGGGTTGCGGTAAGTCGACGCTGCTCAACATGATCGCGGGTCTAGAAACCGTGACCAAGGGCGAGATCCAGATCGACGGCAAGACGGTGAACAACCTCTCCCCGAAGGATCGCGACATCGCAATGGTGTTCCAGTCGTACGCGCTCTATCCGTCGATGACGGTGCGCGAGAACATCTCGTTCGGCCTGAACATCCGCAAGGTGCCGAAGAACCAGCAGACGGAGATCGTCGGCCGCGTGTCGAAGCTGCTGCAGATCGAGCACCTGCTCGACCGCAAGCCGGGCCAGCTGTCGGGCGGCCAGCGCCAGCGCGTGGCCATGGGCCGTGCGCTCGCGCGCGATCCGGTCATGTTCCTGTTCGACGAGCCGCTCTCGAACCTCGACGCGAAGCTGCGTATCGAGATGCGCTCGGAAATCAAGCTGCTGCATCAGCGCGTAGGCACGACCATCGTCTACGTGACGCACGACCAGATCGAAGCGATGACGCTCGGCGACCGCATCGCGGTCATGAAGGACGGCATCGTGCAGCAATTCGGCGCACCGCAGGAGATCTACGATTCGCCGTCGAACCTGTTCGTGGCGGGCTTCATCGGCGCGCCGCCGATGAACTTCATCAACGGCAAGCTGGTGGAGCAGGGCTCGGGTATCGGCATCGAGCTCGACACCGGTGTGGCGCGCAGCGTGCTGAACCTGCCGTTCGAAGCGAACAAGCTGCGCGGCCAGATCGGCCAGGAAGTGGTGCTGGGCCTGCGCCCGGAGCGCATCACCGACGCGCGCAGCTCGCACGACGGTCACGGCCACGAACTGCAGCGCCACTCGGTGAAGGTCGACGTGATCGAGCCGACCGGTCCGGACACGCTCGTGTTCGCGCAGGTCAACGGCAAGCGCATCGTGAGCCGCGTGCACCCGGGTGCGAACCCGCAGCCGCTCAACAACATGGAACTGCTGTTCGACGTTTCGAAGGCCGTGCTGTTCGACCCGAAGACGGAAGAGCGCCTCGCCTGATCGCCGTGCGCCGGTTTGCCCGGCGCAATAAAAAACCCCGTTCGCTGCGCAGGCAGCAACGGGGTTTTTTCATATCGACGCGCCGATGACGGGTTCGGTCAGGGCGCGTGTGAATGATGCTGTCCGTGCCCGACCGGGTGCGGCTGCAACAGCACGAGCACGGCGCCCGCGCCGCCGTCGTGCGGCCGCGCCTGGCAGAACGCGATGACTTCTTCCTTCTGCACGAGCCACGCGCGCACCTTGCCCTTGAGCACCGGCTCCTTGCCGACGGACCCCAGGCCCTTGCCGTGGATCACGCGCACGCAGCGCAGCCCGCGCTTGCCCGCTTCACGGATGAAGTTCTGCAGCGCCTCGCGCGCTTCCTCGCGGCGCATGCCGTGCAGGTCGAGTTGCGCCTGCACGATCCACGTGCCGCGCCGCAGCTTCTTGACGACCTCCTCGCTCACGCCGGGGCGGTGGTAGTAGAGCGAGTCGTCGGTGTCGAGAAACGCTTCCGGGTCGAATTCGTCGGAGATCGCTTCGTGCAGCACGGCCTGCTCGTCGAGCCGCGTTTGCAGTGGCAGCGGCACCGGTGCTGCGCGGCGCGGATGCGCACGCACAGGCTGCTTGAGCGGCGCGACCTGGCCGATCTCGCGGCGAAACAGGTCGCTGTCCGCAGCGGCTTCGACACGCGCCGCCTGCGCGGCCACGCGTTCGCGCTCGCGCTGGCGGGTTTGCACCTTGAGCGCGTCGCGCAGGCTGCCGAGGCCGGCGAAGCCGGAAGCCGTCTTGCCAGGCGTGGCTTCGTCCGCCGCGGGAGCAGGCGCGGGCGCCGGATCAGGGCGAGCCGGGGCGGGGCGCCTCGGTTCGCCCGGGTGGGGCACGTTCTTGGGCATGGCGAAAGACGCTGGGTGAAGCTCGCTCGCCCGGCTTAGCGGTCGGCTTCGGCGCTCATCACGTGCGCCTGGCCCAGCTCGTTGACGGTCTCGAGGTAGCGCTGCGCGTCGAGTGCGGCCATACAGCCCGTACCCGCGCTCGTGATCGCCTGGCGATAGACGTGATCCTGCACGTCGCCGGCCGCGAACACGCCCGGCACGCTCGTGCCGGTAGCATTGCCGTTCAGGCCGCCGTTCGTGATGATGTAGCCGTTCTTCATCTCGAGCTGGCCTTCGAAGATGTCCGTGTTCGGCTTGTGGCCGATCGCGACGAACAGACCCTGCAGGTCGAGCTCGGTGGTCTCGCCCGTCTTCACGTTCTTGATGCGCAGGCCGTTCACGCCGCCTTCGTTGCCCTTCACTTCGTCGAGCACGTGATCCCACTTGATCTCGACCACGCCTTCCTTTTCCTTTTCCAGCAGGCGGTCGATCAGGATCGGCTCGGCGCGGAACTTGTCGCGGCGGTGAATGACCGTGACCTTCTTCGCGATGCCCGAGAGGTAGAGCGCCTCTTCGACGGCCGTGTTGCCGCCGCCGATCACGGCGACGTGCTGGTTGCGGTAGAAGAAGCCGTCGCAGGTCGCGCAGGCCGAGACGCCGCGGCCCATGTACAGCTCTTCGCTCGGCAGGCCGAGGTATTGCGCCGACGCTCCGGTCGCGATGATGAGCGAGTCGCAGGTGTACTCGGCCGAGTCGCCGATCAGGCGGATGGGCTTTTCGTTCAGCTTCGCCGTATGGATGTGATCGAACACGATTTCCGTGTTGAAGCGCTCGGCGTGCTCGAGGAAACGCTGCATCAGCTCGGGGCCTTGCACGCCGTTCGGGTCTGCCGGCCAGTTTTCGACGTCGGTCGTCGTCATGAGCTGGCCACCCTGGGCGAGACCCGTGACGAGCAGCGGCGAAAGGTTCGCGCGCGCCGCGTAGACGGCGGCCGTGTAGCCGGCGGGGCCGGAACCGAGAATCAGGACTTTGGCGTGTTTGGTTGCAGACATGATCGAATTCCGTAGAAAGACGCTGCGTGGCGCGAAATGTCGGGCGCCCGGCTTAGGGGTGCCTGGTCGGGCCGCCCGGCGTTGCGGCGGGGCTCACGCATGTAATTGGGCATCAGCCCGCAATTATAAAGGCGGGGGGAGTTCGCCGCTCGATGAAGCTTCCTCATCGGCGCGATAGCCTGAGGCTTGCGGCCGGCCGTGCAGGGCGGCTCGACGCGGCGCGGCGCGGCCGGATGTCGCCCTGTGGCGCGCCCGCAGCGTTGTCAGTTACCGTCATTTACAGCGAGGGGCCGCCGGGGCCGAAACAACGCGTTTACAATAGGCCGGATCGGACGACGGCGGCCGCGCCCGTCTGCCCGGGGTTTCGGGCATACGGAAGGACTGGCGGACCGCAAACGCATCAAGAATCAGCCCAGGATTCAATGGCCAAAGCTCCCTATTCCGCGCAGGCGCAGGCATTGCCTCACCGCATGTCGCGCCTTTTCACCGAAATTCGCTGGATCCTGCAGGTCGCGCTAGGCGTATTCCTGCTGATGGCGCTCATCAGCTACAGCCGCCACGACCCGAGCTGGACGCACGCGGCCCAGGTCGACCACATCTCGAACTGGGCGGGGCGCGTCGGCGCGCGCGTCTCGGACATCCTGCTGCTGCTGTTCGGACTTTCCGCCTATTGGTGGATCGTGCTGCTGGGGCGCCTCATCTCGGCGAACTACCAGCGCATCACGCGCCACGAAGCGATTGCCGACGATGACGAGGACAAGCCGCGCGACATCAGTTGGGTCGCCGAAGCCTTGTCGTTCGTGCTCGTCATGCTGTCGAGCTGCGGCATCGAAGCGCTGCGCATGTGGTCGCTCAAGGTGCAGTTGCCCCAGACGCCCGGCGGCGTGGTCGGCGGCGCGGTGGCGCGCGGCGTTTCGCACGCGCTCGGCTTCACGGGCGGTACGCTCGCGCTGCTGATCGCGCTCGCGATCGGTCTTTCGCTCTATTTCCGCTTTTCGTGGCTCTCGGTCGCCGAACGGGTCGGCGAATCCATCATCAACGCCGTGACCATGGCGAGGCTGCGCCGCGAAGCAGGCCGCGACCGCAAGCTCGGCGAAGCGGCGGCCGTCAAGCGTGAAGGCAAGGTCGAGCGCGGCCGCGTGAAGATCGAGGAACACGAGCCGGTCACGATCGTGCCGCCGGTGGTCACGCCACAGCGCTCCGAGCGCGTCGAGAAAGAGCGCCAGGTGCCGCTCTTCAAGGATCTGCCGGGCGACTCCACGCTGCCGGCGATCTCGCTGCTCGATCCGGCTTCGGCCACCCAGGAAACCATCTCCGACGACACGCTCGAATTCACCTCGCGCCTGATCGAGAAAAAGCTCAAGGACTTCGGCGTGGACGTGGCCGTGGTGGCCGCGTATCCGGGCCCGGTCGTCACGCGCTACGAGATCGAGCCGGCCACGGGCGTGAAGGGCAGCCAGATCGTGAACCTCGCGAAGGACCTCGCGCGTTCGCTCTCGCTCGTCTCGATCCGCGTGGTGGAAACGATTCCGGGCAAGAATTTCATGGCGCTGGAGCTGCCGAACCAGCGCCGCCAGACTGTGCGTCTTTCGGAAATCCTCGGCTCGGCGGTATATGCCGACGCGCCTTCGGCGCTCACCATGGGCCTCGGCAAGGACATCGGCGGCAAGCCGGTGTGCGCCGATCTCGCGAAGATGCCTCACCTGCTCGTGGCCGGCACGACCGGCTCGGGCAAGTCGGTGGGGATCAACGCGATGATCCTGTCGCTGCTCTACAAGGCGAGCGCCGAGCAGGTCCGCATGATCCTGATCGACCCGAAGATGCTCGAAATGAGTGTCTACGAGGGCATTCCGCATCTGCTCTGCCCGGTCGTGACCGACATGCGCCAGGCCGGCAACGCGCTGAACTGGACCGTGGCCGAGATGGAGCGCCGCTACAAGCTCATGAGCAAGCTGGGCGTGCGCAATCTCGCGGGCTACAACAACAAGATCGAAGAGGCGAACAAGCGCGAGGAGAAGATCCCGAACCCGTTCAGCCTCACGCCGGAGGATCCGGAACCGTGCCAGAAGCTGCCGCATATCGTGGTCGTGATCGACGAACTCGCCGACCTCATGATGGTGGTCGGCAAGAAGGTCGAAGAGCTGATCGCGCGTATCGCACAAAAGGCGCGCGCCGCCGGCATCCACCTGATTCTCGCGACGCAGCGGCCTTCGGTGGACGTCATCACGGGCCTCATCAAGGCCAACGTACCCACGCGCATTGCCTTCCAGGTCTCCTCGAAGATCGACTCGCGCACGATTCTCGACCAGATGGGCGCCGAGTCGCTGCTCGGCATGGGCGACATGCTCTACCTGCCGCCGGGCACGGGTCTGCCCGTGCGCGTACACGGCGCGTTCGTCGCCGACGACGAGGTGCACCGCGTCGTCGAGAAGCTCAAGGAGCAGGGCGAGCCGAACTATATCGAGGGCATTCTCGAAGGCGGGGTGGGCGGCGAAGGCGACGAGGGCACGGCTGCGGGAACCAGCGGCACCGGCGACGAGTCCGATCCGCTGTACGACCAGGCCGTCGAAGTGGTCATCAAGAATCGCCGCGCGTCGATTTCGCTCGTGCAGCGGCACTTGCGCATCGGCTACAACCGCGCGGCGCGACTGCTCGAACAGATGGAGCAGTCCGGGCTCGTCTCGGCGATGTCGTCGAGCGGCAACCGCGAGATCCTCGTGCCCAACCGCGGCGACGCCGAGTAAGCCGCGCCGGGCCGCCGCGCTTCGGCAACGGCCTGGCGTGGCTCCGGCAACCCGACGGCCAAAGACACACCTCTTGGAGAACGATTGATGCAGTATCCGGCTGGACTTCCGACCCGCTTTGCGCACACCGCGCGCCGCGCGCTCTTCGTTGCGCTAGGCGCGTCGGTCCTGATGATCTCGCAGGCGTATGCGAGCGGCACCGATCAACTGAAGCAGTTCGTCTCGCAGGTGCACTCCGCGCGCGGCAGCTTCGTGCAGCGGGAACTCAAGGCGCCCTCGGGTGCGAAGAACGCCAGCGACGCCATTGCCACAGCCACGATGAACGCCAAGACCTCGAGCGGCACGTTCGTGTTCGCGCGGCCCGGCAAGTTCATCTGGTCGTATGAGAAGCCGTATCAGCAAGTGCTGCAGTCGGACGGCGACAACCTCTACGTCTACGACAAGGACCTGAACCAGGTGACCGAGCGCAAGCTCGGCGGCGCGCTCGGCGCTAGCCCCGCGGCGATCCTGTTCGGCAGCAACGATCTCGACAAGAATTTCACGCTCTCGGACGCGGGCGTGAAGAACGGCATCGACTGGCTGGAGCTGATCCCGAAGTCGAAGGACACGCAGTTCAAGAGCGTGGGCATCGGCTTTCGCGACGGCAACCTCGAAGCCATGGAACTGCACGACGTGTTCGGCAACGTGACGCTGCTCACGTTCTCCAACATCGAGAAGAACCCGTCGCTGCCGGCCTCGACCTTCAAGTTCGTGCGGCCGCCGGGCGCCGATCTGATCACGGGCGGCTCGAACTAAGGCCGTTCATTTCGCGCTAAACATAAAAAAACGGGCAGCTCCTTGCGGGCCGCCCGTTTTTTTTGTGCGCAGTGGCGTCTCAGGCCATGAAGCGGATCACGCCGTCCGAGCCGGTCGTGCGCGTGACCTTGCCTTCGAGCCACAGCAGGTTCAGGTGCGCGAGCGCCTCGCCCATCGCGAAGGTCATCTGGTGGATGTCGAGTTCGCGCTTGAACATCATCGGCACGATGTCGGCGGCGCTTTGCGGCGCTCGCCCGCACGCCTCGATCACTTCGGCAAGGCGTGCGTCATGGTGCGCGCGCAACTGAGCGATGCGCGTGCGCACGCCGCGAAACGGCTTGCCGTGCGAGGGCAGCACGAGCGTGTTCTCGGGCAGCGTTTCGTAGCGGCCGAGCGACGCCAGGTAGAGGCCGAGCGGATTGCCTTCCGGCTCCATGTCGAACACGGAGACGTTGGTCGAGATGCGCGGCAGCACCATGTCGCCGGAGATCAGCACGCCGGTTGCTTCGCAGAACAGCGCGCAATGCTCGGGCGAGTGGCCGTAGCCCGTGATGACGCGCCAGTCGCGCCCGCCGATCGCCACCGTATCGGCTTCGCGCAGGCGGCGGTATTGCGTGGGCAGCGCGGGCACGAGGCTGCCGTAATAGCCGCGGCGATTGCGCAGCTTGTCGAGCGCGGCTTCGTCCGTGAGCCCGTGACGTGCGAAATGGCGCGCGGCGCTTTCGCCGCCCGCGTTCGAGCCGTCGCCGGCGGCCATCACGCGGGCCTGCATGTATTCGCCGAGCGTGGTCCACAGGCGCACGTCCCAGCGCGCCTTGTCCCCGCCCGCGCAAATCCAGTGCGCAAGGCCGATATGGTCGGGGTGGCAATGCGTGACGAGCACGCGCAGCACCGGCAGGCCTTCCAGCTGGTTCTCGAACACGGCTTCCCAGCGGGCCTTGATGGTGTCGTTGGTGATGCCGCAGTCCACCACGGTCCAGCCTTGCTGGCCGTCGATCTCGTCGCGCAGCAGCCAGAGGTTGATGTGGTCGAGCGCGAACGGCAGCGGCATGCGCAGCCATTTCACGCCCGGCGCGACATCGAAGGCGAGGCCGGGCTCCGGCAGCGTGTCGGCGTAGGGATAGTCGAGTTGGTGTTCGAGGGCATTCATTGGGGGTGTCTTCTCCTGTCGACCAGAGTTAGCGCTTTAGCGCTTACTCTGGTCCCACGTAAAACGGTCGACCAGAGTTAGCGCTTTAGCTGTCGGCCGGAGTTGGTGCTTTAGCACCTACTCCGGGCCCATGCAAAGCACTTACTCTGGTCCCACGTAAAACGGTCGGCCGGCGCTGGCGCTTGTGCGCCTGCTCCGGCCCCATGCAAAGCGCGTCTTGCGCGTCGCTCCTGCCGGTTGCGTAACCGCGTACTTGACGATAACGTAAACGTCGATTCTATCGTCCCTCGCGCTGTCGTGCAGACAACAGCCGGGCCAGCCGCCTTCCGCACACCATGACGACCCAGTACACGATTACCGAACTCGCCCGGGAATTCGACGTAACGCCGCGCGCGATCCGCTTCTACGAGGACCAGGGCCTGCTCGCGCCGAGCCGCGAAGGCGCGGGCGGCTTGAAGCGCGTCTTTTCGGGGCGCGATCGCACGCGGCTGAAGCTGACGCTGCGCGGCAAGCGGCTCGGCTTCACGCTCTCGGAGATCCGCACGCTGCTCGACCTCTACGAGTCGCCGACCGACACGCTCCCGCAGCTTCAGGCGTTCCTCGACACGGTGGTGCATCACCGCGAGATACTCGAGCGCCAGCGCGCGGACCTCGACGCGACGCTCGAAGACCTCGCGCAGTACGAGGCCCAGGCGCGCGCGCTGCTCGACAGGAATGCGGTGCACGAGAGCGCGGCGCACGAGAGCGACGCTCCCGCCGCCGCTCGCGCGAAACGCTGACGCGCGCAACGGGCATGGCCGCCATGAAACACTTCCCGAAACTGCTCTCTTCGCAGATCGGCTTCGATGTCGCGCAGACCATGCTCGACGGCTTCAACCGTCACTACCACAACTTCTGCGACGCGGCGGCGAGGGCGCGGACGTTCTTCGAGGCCGCAGACTGGCGCGCCCTGCAACAGCTCGCGCGCGAACGTATCGCCTCGTATGACGACCGCGTGAAGGAGTGTGTGGTTGCGCTCGAAGACGAATACGGCGCCGAGAGCATCGACGACGAAGTGTGGCAGCAGATCAAGCTGCACTACATCGGCCTGCTCACGACGCACCGGCAGCCCGAATGTGCGGAGACGTTCTTCAACTCCGTGTGCTGCAAGATCCTGCATCGCTCGTACTTCAACAACGATTTCATCTTCGTGCGGCCCGCCATCTCGACCGAATACATCGAGAACGACGAGCCCGCCGCGAAGCCCACCTATCGCGCGTACTATCCGGGCAAGGACGGCGTCGCGGCGACGCTCGAGCGCATCGTCACGAACTTCCAGCTGGAGACGCCGTTCGAGGATCTCGGGCGCGACGTCGACTGCATCATGCAGACGATGCTCGACACCTTCGGGGTGGTCGAGCCCAAGCCGAACTTCCAGATTCACGTACTTTCGTCGCTGTTTTTCCGGCATAAAGGCGCGTATATCGTCGGGCGCATCATCAACGGCGATCTGCTCGCGCCGTTCGTCGTGCCGGTCCGTCATGTGGAGTCGGGCAGGCTTGCACTGGACACGGTGCTACTGCGCACGGAGCAGATGCTCATCCTCTTCAGCTTCTCGCACTCGTATTTTCTGGTGGACATGGAAGTGCCGTCCGCCTACGTCGAGTTTCTGCGCACCGTCATGCCGCGCAAGGCCAAGGGCGAAATCTACACCTCGCTCGGCTTGCAGAAGCAGGGCAAGAACCTGTTCTATCGCGACTTGCTGCACCACCTCTCGCATTCGAGCGACCCGTTCATCGTCGCGCCCGGCATCCGCGGCATGGTGATGATCGTGTTCACGCTGCCTTCGTATCCGTACGTGTTCAAGGTCATCAAGGACAGCTTTCCCGCGCCGAAAGAGACTACGCGCGAGCAGGTCGAAGCGAAGTATCAGCTCGTGAAGCGCCACGACCGGCTCGGGCGCCTCGCCGACACGCTCGAATATTCGAGCGTCGCGCTGCCCATCGCGCGGCTCGACGACGCGCTCGTGCGCGAGCTGGAGACACTCGCGCCCTCGATGCTCGAATACGAGGGCGACAACCTCGTGATCCGTCACGTCTACATCGAGCGGCGCATGGTGCCGCTCAACCTCTATCTGCAGAACGGCAGCGACGCGGAAGTCGAGCATGGCATTCGCGAATACGGCAACGCGATCAAGGACCTGCTGCGCGCGAATATCTTTCCGGGCGACATGCTCTACAAGAATTTCGGCGTGACGCGCAACGGCCGCGTGGTCTTCTACGACTACGACGAGATCGAATATCTCACCGACTGCAACGTGCGTGCCGTGCCGCCGCCGCGTCATGAGGAAGACGAACTATCGGGCGAGCCGTGGTACGCAGTCGGCCCGCGCGACATCTTTCCGGAGACGTACGGCACGTTTTTGCTCGGCGATCCGCGCGTGAAGCGCGCATTTCTCGCCCATCACGCGGACTTTTTCGAGCCCGCGCTCTGGCAGGAGAGCCGCGCGAGGCTCATCGCGGGCGAAGTGCCGGACTGCTTTCCCTACGACGCATCGATTCGTTTCAGCGTGTGTTACCCGGAACGTTTCGGGCGTGAAGACGCGCCGGCCGTGCGCGTTGCCTGAACGCGCGTGCGGCCAACAGCGAATGCAAACGGATTCATCAAGGAGCACAAACATGAGTGAGACGCAAAAGCAGGACGCCATCGTGATCGTTTCGGCGGTGCGCACGCCGATGGCGGGCTTTCAGGGCGATTTCGCGACGCTCACCGCGCCGCAGCTTGGCGCGGCGGCGATCGCGGCGGCCGTCGAGCGCGCCGGGTTGAAGCCCGAACAGGTCGACGAGGTCGTGATGGGCTGCGTGCTGCCCGCGGGGCAGGGCCAGGCGCCCGCGCGCCAGGCGGCGCTCGGCGCGGGGCTGCCGCTCGCAGCGGGTGCCACGACCGTCAACAAGATGTGCGGTTCGGGCATGCGCGCGGCGATGTTTGCGCACGACATGCTGCTGGCGGGCTCGGCCGATGTGATCGTCGCGGGCGGCATGGAGAGCATGTCGAACGCGCCTTATCTGCTGCCGAAGGCGCGCGCCGGCATGCGCATGGGCCACGGCCAGGTGCTCGACCACATGTTCCTCGACGGCCTCGAAGACGCCTATGACAAGGGCCGCCTGATGGGCACGTTCGCGGAAGAATGCGCGGGCGAGTACGATTTCTCGCGCGAGCGCCAGGACGCGTTCGCGATCGAGTCGCTCAAGCGCGCGAAACGCGCCAACGAGGACGGCTCGTTCGCATGGGAGATCGCGCCGGTGAAGGTGGCCTCGCGCGCGGGCGAAACGACCATCGCGCGCGACGAGCAGCCGTTCAAGGCCAATCTCGACAAGATCCCGACGCTCAAGCCCGCGTTCAGCAAGACCGGCACGGTGACGGCCGCAAATTCGTCGTCGATTTCGGACGGCGCGGCGGCGCTCGTGATGATGCGCGAATCGACGGCGAAGCAGCTCGGCCTCAGGCCGCTCGCGCGCGTGACGGGCCATTCGACCTTTGCGCAGCAGCCCGCGAAGTTCACTACGGCGCCGGTGGGCGCGATCCGCAAGCTGTTCGAGAAGACCGGCTGGACGGCGAGCGACGTCGATCTCTACGAGATCAACGAAGCCTTTGCCGTGGTTACGATGGCCGCGATGAAGGAACACGATCTGCCGCATGAGAAGGTCAATGTGAACGGCGGCGCGTGTGCGCTCGGTCACCCGATCGGCGCGTCGGGCGCGCGCATTCTCGTGACGCTGATCGGCGCGTTGCGCGCACGCGGCGGCAAACGCGGCGTGGCGACGCTGTGCATCGGCGGCGGAGAAGCCACGGCGATGGGCGTCGAGCTGCTGTAGGCTAGCGCCAGAAGAAGCGCGCCGCTTTGCATGGCGGGCAGGCGGCGCGCTGCAGCGGTTTGAATGCACGGACAAGCAAGGTGACGAGATGAAAACAGCGTTGATCGTGGGCGCGTCGCGGGGCCTGGGTTTCGAGTTCGCGCGGCAGTATGCGAAGGCCGGCTGGCGCGTGCTCGCCACGGCGCGCGGGCCCGAAGCGCTCGAAGCCCTGCGCGCAATCGGCGCGCAGACCTTCCAGCTCGACATCGCGCGGCCCGAGGAAATCGCTGCACTCGGCTGGAAGCTCGACGGCGAGCGGCTCGACGTGGCGCTCGTCGTCTCCGGCGTCTACGGCCCGCGCACCGAGGGGGTGGAGACCATCACGGCCGAAGACTTCGAATACGTGATGAACACCAACGTGCGCGGCCCGATGCAGTTGATCCCCGTGCTGTTGCCGCTCGTCGACGACGCCCACGGCGTGCTCGGCGTGCTGTCGAGCCGGATGGGCAGCATTGCGGAGACCACGGGCACGACGGGCTGGCTCTATCGCGCGAGCAAGGCCGCACTCAACGACGTGCTGAAGATCACCTCGCTGCAAACGCGTCGCGCCACCTGTGTCGCGCTGCATCCGGGCTGGGTCCGCACCGACATGGGCGGCGCGCATGCGGCGATCGACCCGGCGGTGAGCGTCGCCGGCATGCGCGAGGTGGTGGCCGAGGCGGCCGCCGCGCGAGACGTCTTCAACGGCCGCTTCTTCCAGTACGACGGCACTGAGCTCGACTGGTAAAGCGCCGCCCGTCTGCGCTACGCTTGCGGCCTCTCGCAACGGAGCCTCGACCCATGAACGCTGAAACCGCGCGCGTCTCGCCCGCCACCCGGCCCGCCGATTGTCCTTGCGGCGGCGCTGCGCCCAACCAGAAGGCGGTCAGCAAGCCGCCGCGTTACGCGCAGTGCTGTGGCCGCTTCATCGACGACGCGGCGATCCCCGTCACGGCGCTCGAACTGATGCGCTCGCGCTACACGGCCTACGTGCTGGGCGAGGAGGCGTATCTGCGCGCGACGTGGGCGCCCGAAACCTGTCCCGCCGATCTCGACGTCGATCCCGCAGCCGAGGGCGCGCCGCGCTGGCTGGGTCTTGCCGTGAAGCGTCACGAACAACGCGACGACGCGCACGCGATCGTCGAATTCGTCGCGCGTTACAAAACGGGCGGCCGCGCGTTCCGGCTGCACGAAACGAGTCGCTTCACGCGCGGCGACGACGGCCGCTGGCGCTATGTTGACGGCGACGTTTCGTCTGGCTAACAAATAACTGACTGCCGACAATATTTTCCGCAACGAATTCCCGCTCCGGCCGGCTAACATGACGCCGGAAATAATGCCTTTGCAAACAAGCGCTTACTGCACAATCGCGCGGCTGTTGTCCGCGCGCGACGCTCACCACCCGGACCTTTTTTAAAAACGCGCGTTCGGCGCATGCCGAAAAGTCCTGTGTTCGCCTTGCCTCATAGGGCTGCGCGAAGTTGGCATGCCTTATGCCGGGTTACCCCTGAATTGCACAACAAATATTTGTCGTGCGAGTATCTAATCACGGTGCCCCGCACGATACGTAAGTGCATAGTGAAGAAGTTTTTTCACGTGATGCGTGTATCGACTGCAACGGGTGCTGGCGGCGGGTCTGATCGACGATAGAACTGCGCCGCGCAGGTGTTCCGATCGATGCAATTCCACGTTACGGGTACACGCCCGCTCCTGGCTTCGCGGCCAGGCGCAACGGTGTCTCGTTGTGCCCTGAAAGGGCTGAAGCGTGGGTAATGGTCGGACGGTTGTCGGATTCACAGCAGCAGGTCTTTTGCAGGTGGTGTAGCGCATGGCGTTCAGGAAGCTCCTTACCGGATGGGTCGTAGCCGGCACCGCGTGTGTGCTTTCGGTTGCTCACGCAGCGTCGCTTTCCGATCCGGCAAGTGCGAGTGCGAACCCGCGACTCGCCGCCAACACCCCGGCCACGCATTCCGCCAACGCTCCCCAATCCAGCCTCGCAGGCGGTCCCCTCGGCAGCGCCAACGTGCCGCGCATTGCGCTTGACGACGCGTATCTGCCGGTCGTGCCCGCCAGCATGAACGAGCAGGTGATCCGCGTTCCCGTCGATGCATCGGGCGACGTCACGCTCGAAACCACGATTTACCGCCCGAACGGCCCCGGCCCGTTCCCGATGGTGATCTTCAACCACGGCAAGATTCCCGGCGACCCGCACCTCCAGGCTCGCAGCGACCCGCTCTCGTTCGCGCGCGAATTCGTGCGCCGCGGCTACGTCGTTGTCGCGCCGAACCGCCAGGGCTTCGCGGAGTCGGGCGGCTCGTATCAGCAGGACGGCTGCGATGTCGCGAGCAACGGCCTCGGCCAGGCGGCCGATGTCGCATCGACCATCGCGTACATGTCGAAGCAGCCCTATGTCGACGCGAGCCAGATCATCGTCGCGGGCACCTCGCACGGCGGCCTGGCCACCATGGCCTATGGCACCGAGGCGGCCAACGGCGTGCGCGCACTGATCAACTTCTCGGGCGGCCTGCGCCAGGACGCCTGCACGGGCTGGCAGAACAACCTCACGCAGGCGTTCGGCGACTACGGCGGCAAGGCCCGCGTGGCCTCGCTCTGGCTCTACGGCGACAACGACTCGGTCTGGTCGCCCGACCTCGTCACGAAGATGTTCGCCGCCTACCGCGACGCGCAAACGGGTGAGAATCGCCCGGCCGCGATGGCGAAGCTCGTGGACTTCGGCGCCTACAAGAACGACGCGCACCGCCTCGTGGGCGATCGCGACGGCGTAAAGATATGGTGGCCCACGGTCGAGGCGTTCCTCGCCAACCGCGGCCTGCCGACGGCCGTGCAGTACCGCGTGGCCGCGCCGGTCGCGCCGCGCGGCACCGGCTTCGCGCAGATCGATTCGGTCGGCTCGGTGCCGTTCGTCGATCAGGCGGGCCGCGACGGTTATCGCAACTTCCTCAAGCAGTATCCGAGCCGCGCCTTCGCGGTGTCCGATTCCGGCGCATGGTCGTGGGCCGAAGGCGGCGACAATCCGATGGCCGTGGCGATCTCGAACTGTGAAAAGCACAGCGCCGATCCTTGCCGCCTCTATGCCGTCAACAACACGGTGGTCTGGAACAACGGCGGCACGCAGACCGCCCAGACCGGCGAGAGCGACACGACGCGTGCGACGGCGGACAACACCACCGACGACAGCGACCACCCGCTGGCGAGCCGGTAAGGCGCGCTGCCCGGCCACTGCCGGGCTCATACACTCCATCGCATCGGAAGCTTGCGGCCCCAAAGCGGGCCGCTTTGCTTTTGCATGGGCCATTTCCTGGCACGCAACCCGTTGTGTCGCCCCATATCGTCTGACTTTCGCGCGCCTGCGCGCTGGCCACGCGTTGCCAAAAATATCCGCCGCACCGTCCCGCGTTCTGCAATTTCGCACCGTCGCACAGATTTTTTTGCGTAAGGCGGGTTCACTTTGCCGTCGTCATCTCCGCGCATTTCGGGTCTTTCTTTTCCATCGGTCCGGAGTTGTTCCGAACCGCTCGAAACGTCGCGCCGCCGTGCGTAGGAAGGCGATTTTCGGGGTAGTGCATTGCGGCAGCTAACACGTTAATCTCGGTCCCGCTGTCGTATCGGGAGTCGTATTTGAATTCGCCATCTCACCCTGCACACCTTGCCCGCGAAGATCGCGCCGCGACCGACTGGGTCGCTCGCAGCCTGCGCGCCGTGTGGCACCCCTGCACCCAGATGAAACATCACGAGCGCCTGCCGCTCGTGGCCGTCGCACGCGGAGAAGGCCCGTGGCTGTATGACCGCGAGGGCCGCCGCTATCTGGACGCGATCAGTTCGTGGTGGGTGAACCTCTTCGGCCATGCCAATGCCTCGATCAATGCGGCGCTCAAGGCGCAGCTCGACACGCTAGAGCACGTCATGCTCGCGGGCTGCACGCACGAGCCCGCCGTGGAACTCGCCGAGCGGCTCTCGGCGCGCACGGGCGGCGTGCTCGGCCACGCGTTCTTCGCTTCCGATGGCGCCTCTGCCGTCGAAATCGCGCTCAAGATGAGCTTTCATGCGTGGCGCAACCGCGGCGAGAGCGGCAAGCGCGAATTCGTCTGCGTTGCCAACAGCTACCACGGCGAGACCATCGGCGCGCTCGGCGTGACCGATGTGAAGCTCTTCAGGGATGCTTACGATCCGCTGCTGCATCACGCGCATGTGGTCGCTTCGCCCGACGCGCGCGCGGCGCAAGCCGGCGAAACGGCAGCGGATGTCGCGGCCCGCGCGCTGGCCGATATCGAGCGTCTTTTCATCGAGCGCGAAGGGCGAATCGCCGCGCTGATCGTCGAGCCGCTCGTGCAGTGCGCAGCCGGCATGGCGATGCACGATCCCGCCTATCTCAAGGGCCTGCGCGCGCTGTGCGAGCGCCATCGCGTTCACCTGATCGCCGATGAAATCGCCGTGGGCTGCGGGCGCACCGGCACCTTCTTCGCGTGCGAGCAGGCGGGCATCTGGCCCGATCTGCTCACGCTTTCGAAGGGCATCAGCGGCGGCTATCTGCCGCTTTCGATCGTGCTGTCGCGCGACGCGATCTACGAGTCGTTCTACGACGATGACACGACGCGCGGCTTCCTCCACTCGCATTCGTACACGGGCAATCCGCTCGCGTGTCGCGCGGCGCTCGCCACGCTCGACCTGTTCGAGCGCGATGACGTGCTGGCTGCGAACGCGCGCAAATCGGCGCGACTGCGCGAGTTGTTCGATCCTCTCGCCGCGCATCCGCTCGTGCGCAACCTGCGCCAGTGCGGGACGATTCTCGCGTTCGACGTAGCGCTCGAAGACGCGCAGCGCGCGGCGACGTTTTCACGCCGCTTCTTCGAAAACGCACTGCAGCGCGAACTGCTGCTGCGCCCGATCGGCACGACGGTCTACGTCATGCCGCCGTATATTCTGGACCACGAAATGCAGGCGTTCCTCGCTACACGCACGCGCGAGACGTTCGACGCCACCGTCGCGGAGGACTTCTGACATGGCATTGCTCGATACCCTCGAACACGGCTTGCGCGACATCGACGCGCGCGGCCTGCGCCGCCGCCGCCGTACCGCCGACACGCCCTGCAGCGCGCATATGCAGGTGGACGGCCGCGCGACTGTTGGCTTTGCCAGCAACGACTATCTCGGTCTTGCCGCGCATCCGCAACTGGTCGCGGCTATCGCCGAGGGCGCGCAGCGTTACGGCGCGGGCAGCGGCGGCTCGCATCTGCTGGGCGGCCACTCGCGCGCGCACGCCCAGCTCGAAGACGATCTCGCGGCATTCTCGGGCACCTTCGTCGCGGCGCCGCGCGCGCTGTACTTCAGCACCGGCTACATGGCGAACCTGGCCGTGCTCACCGCGCTCGCGGGGCGCGGCACGACGATCTTTTCCGATGCGCTCAACCACGCCTCGCTGATCGACGGCGCGCGGCTCTCGCGCGCCGACATCCAGATCTATCCGCATGCCGACATGGCGGCGCTCGCCGCGCTGCTCGAAGCCTCCGACGCGAGCGCAAAACTGATCGTGAGCGACACGGTGTTCAGCATGGACGGCGATGTCGCGCCGCTCGCGCGTCTCGTCGAACTGGCGGAACAGCATGGCGCGTGGCTCGTGGTCGACGACGCGCATGGCTTCGGTGTGCTGGGCCCGCAAGGCCGCGGCGCGCTCGCGCAAGCCGCGCTGCGCTCGGAACATCTCGTGATGGTCGGCACGCTCGGGAAGGCAGCGGGTGTTTCGGGTGCGTTCGTTTGCGCGCATGGCACCGTGATCGAATGGCTCGTGCAGCGTGCGCGGCCGTACATCTTCACCACGGCTTCGTCGCCGGCCGTTGCGCATGCCGTGTCCGCGAGCCTGCGCTTGATCGAAGGCGAGGAGGGCGATGCCCGCCGCGCGCATCTCAAGCATCTGATCGCTCGCACGCGTGCACTGCTCGGCGATACCTGCTGGCAGCCCGTCGATTCGCATACCGCCGTGCAGCCGCTCGTCATCGGCGCGAACGAGGCGACGCTCGCGCTGCAGGCCGCGCTGGAGCGCGACGGCCTGTGGGTGCCCGCCATTCGTCCGCCTACCGTGCCCGAGGGCACGTCGCGCCTGCGCATTTCGCTCTCCGCTGCGCATTCGGACGCGGACCTCGACCGGTTGAACGCCTCGCTGCAGCGCGCGAGTCTGGAAGCACGCACAAACGCGCAGGAGTTCGCGCAATGACGGTTTCGCTTTTCGTCACCGGCACCGATACCGAGATCGGCAAGACCTTCGTGAGCGCGGCGCTGCTGCGCGGCTTCGCCCACGCGGGGCTGCGCGCCACGGCGCTCAAGCCGATCGCCGCGGGCGCTGACGAGCGCGACGGCGTGTGGCACAACGAAGACGCCGACCAGCTCGACGCCGCCGCGAGCGTGCTGCTGCCGCCCGCGATCCGCACGCCGTTCCTGCTCAAGGAGCCCGCCGCGCCGCACATCGCCGCCGCGCTCGAGGGCGTGACGCTCGACATGGCGCGCATCGTCGATTGCTACGAGGCGGCCCGCGAGCGCGCGGATGCCGTCGTCGTGGAAGGCGTGGGCGGATTTCGCGTGCCCCTCACGGCGACCGAAGACACCGCCGATCTCGCCGTCGCGCTCGGTCTGCCCGTGGTACTCGTAGTGGGCATGCGCCTTGGCTGCATCAGCCACGCGCTGCTCACGGCCGAAGCGATTGCCGCGCGCGGATTGACGCTCGCGGGCTGGGTCGCGAACCGTATCGACCCGGCCATGACGTTCCCCGAAGAAAACATCGCCGCGCTGCGCGAGCGGCTCTCCGTCCAGTACGGCGCGCCGCTCGTCGGCGTCGTGCCGCACATGCGCGGTGCGAGTGCCGACGACGCAGCCGGACATCTGGACATCGACACGTTGCTCGCGCGCCTGCGCGCCAACGCTTAACGCACAGTCAAGCACAGTCACGTAAAGAAGGACCCCGACACCATGACGCAAACCCACATCGACATCACCTCGCTGAAGGCCACCGCACCGCGCGCCCAGGCCGCCGCCGAAGCCGCCGCACGCTGGAAGGTCGCCGACGTCGCCGCGCTCTACGAACTGCCGTTCAACGACCTGATGTTGCGCGCGCAGCAGGTGCATCGCGAGCATTTCGATGCGAACGCCGTGCAGCTCTCCACGCTCCTCTCGATCAAGACCGGCGGCTGCGAGGAAGACTGCGCGTACTGCCCGCAATCGGCGCATCACGACACGGAACTGGAAGCCGGCAAGCTGATGGAAGTCGACGCCGTGCTGGACGCGGCGCGCGCGGCCAAGGCCAACGGCGCGACGCGCTTTTGCATGGGCGCGGCGTGGCGCAACCCGAAGGATCGTCACCTCGAGCCGATCAAGGACATGATCCGCGGCGTCAAGGCGATGGGTCTCGAAACGTGCGTGACGCTCGGCATGCTCGAAGACCACCAGGCGAAGGCGCTGGCCGACGCGGGCCTCGACTACTACAACCATAACCTCGATACGTCGCCGGAGTTCTACGGCAAGATCATTTCGACGCGCACCTACGAGGACCGCCTCGAGACGCTCGAGCGCGTGCGCGACGCGGGCATCAACGTGTGCTGCGGCGGCATCGTCGGCATGGGCGAATCGCGCCGCGAGCGTGCAGGCCTGATCGCCCAGCTCGCGAACATGGAGCCGTATCCGGAGTCGGTGCCCATCAACAATCTCGTGCAGGTCACGGGCACGCCGCTCGAAGGCACGGAACCGATCGACCCGTTCGAATTCGTGCGCACGATCGCGGTGGCGCGCATCACGATGCCCACGGCGATGGTGCGCCTCTCGGCGGGCCGCGAGCAGATGGACGACGCGCTCCAGGCACTGTGCTTCATGGCGGGCGCGAACTCGATTTTCTACGGCGACCAGCTGCTCACCACGAGCAACCCGCAGGCGGAAGCCGACCGCAGGCTGCTGCAGCGTCTGGGCATCACCGCGCAGGCCGCGCAGCATCTGCCCGCCGACGACCATGCTCATCACGACCATCACGGTCATTCGCACGGCGGCTGCGGCCACTGCGAGTGACGTTTCGCAGATCGCCAGATGCAAAAACGCCAGACTGCGAAGCCTGGCGTTTTTTATTGTCCAGCGAAAGTAAGGCGCGTTACGCGTAAGCCGCGCGCCGGCGCCCCGCGAGCACGAGATAGCACAGCGCGCCGGTCACGAGCGAAGGCAGCGTCGCGCCGAGATTCGGCAGCCACTGGTTGAGCGCCTGATAGGCGCCGAAACCGACCACCCACGCGACGAACGCGCTCACGTGCCAGCCGCCCGAATAGCCATAGGCGCCGTTCAGATCGGCGAGCGCCTGGGTGTCGATGCGGCGGCGGCGCACGATGAAATGATCGGCGAGCACCACGCCGAAGAGCGGCGCGAACACCGAGCCGATGAAGAGCAGGAAGTTCTCGTACTTCGCCATCGGCACGACGAGGCCGATCAGCGTGCACAGCGCGCCGAACGCCGCCGAGAGCCAGGGCACGCTGGCGCGCGTCCAGAACGTGCCGGTGGAGACCGCGGCCGAGTGGATATCGGCGAAGGCGTTGTCGATTTCGTCGATCAGCACGAGCAGCAGCGCGAGGCCGCCGCCGGCCTGCGCGAGCGCCGTGGTGAGGAGCGCGTCGCCGCCGCCCGCGGCGAGGCCGTAGATCGCGCCGAGCGCATAGAACCACAGGTTCGCGATGCCATAGCCGAACAGCGTGCCGCGGAAGGTTTCGCCCGCCTTGCGGCCGAACCGCGTGTAGTCGGCGATGAGCGGCAGCCACGAGAGCGGCATCGCCACCACGAGGTCGATCGCGCTGCCAAACGGCATCTCGCCCGTGCCGGGGCGGCGCATCAGCGCGCCCAGATCCTGCTTCACTAGCAGGCTCCACGTGAGCCAGGCCGCGCCCGCGAGCAGCAGCCAGATGCCCCAGGTACGCAGGAAACGCCGCACGAACGAGAGCGGGCCGCTCACGGCGAGCAGCGTGGCGAGCACCCCGAAGATCACGGTCCAGACGAGCGGCATCGACAGGCCGAAGGATTGTTTGGCGAGCGCGTCGGCGGAATCGCGCATCACGATGATCTCGAACGAGCCCCAGCCCACGAGCTGCACCATGTTGATGACGGCCGGCACCGACACGCCGCGCACGCCGAGTGTCGGGCGCAGCGACGACATCGCGGCGAGGCCCGTGTCCGTGCCGATCACGCCCGCGAGCGCGAGCAGTACGACGCCGATCACGCTGCCGATGACGATGGCCATCAGCGCGTGCGGCAGCGAGAGGCCCGGCACGAGCAGCGCGCCCGCCTGCGCGACGAGCAGGCCGATGCCGAGCGAAAACCACAGCGCGAAGGCGTCGCCGGTGCGGAACTGGCGGCGCGCGTCGGGCACGGGCACGTTCGGCGCGTAGGTGGAGCCGGCCTCGCCGGCGTGCGAATCTTGAGTCATATGGAACGCTTTCCTCTGTATCGTGTGTTTTGTCTGTTTTATCCGGGTGCTTCGGCTCGAGCGGCAATGCCCGCGCTTCGCGCCGCGGCGCACGCTGTCATAATGCACGACTGCATCCGGTGCGGCGGGCCGTTTTGTGGTGTCGGGCGCTGTGTCCCCGAATCTGCCACCGAATTTGCCACACACGTGCGGCCAGCCGGAAAGCCGTCATTATCGCGAAAACGTCATGTTTGAAGAAACCCGTGCCAACGTCCCGCTCGCCGAACGGCTGCGCCCGCGCTCCATCGACGAGGTCATCGGCCAGAAGCATCTGCTCGGGCCCAACAAGCCGCTGCGCGTCGCGTTCGAGTCCGGCGAAGCGCATTCGATGATCCTCTGGGGGCCGCCGGGCGTGGGCAAGACCACGCTCGCGCGCCTCATGGCCGATGCCTTCCACGCCGAATTCATCGCGCTCTCGGCGGTGCTCTCGGGCGTGAAGGATATCCGCGAGGCCGTGGAGCAGGCCCAGCTGCATCGCGCGCGTGGCCACCAGACGCTCGTGTTCGTCGACGAGGTCCATCGCTTCAACAAGAGCCAGCAAGACGCCTTCCTGCCGCATGTGGAGTCGGGCCTCTTCGTGTTCATCGGCGCGACGACGGAAAACCCGTCGTTCGAGGTGAACAGCGCATTGCTTTCCCGCGCCGCCGTGTACGTGCTCAAGAGCCTCGACGAGGAAGAGCAGGGCGAACTGCTTGCCCGTGCGAGCGAGGAACTGGGCGGCCTGACCTTCACGGACGAAGCGAAAAAGGCGTTGATCGGTTCGGCCGACGGCGACGGCCGCAAGCTCCTGAACAACCTCGAAATCGTCGCGCGCGCGGCCACCCAGCAGAAGAAGACCGAGATCGACGGCGAACTGCTCGGCAGCGCGCTGGCGGAAAACCTGCGCCGCTTCGACAAGGGCGGCGACGCGTTCTACGACCAGATCAGCGCGCTGCACAAGTCGGTGCGCGGCAGCAACCCGGACGGCGCGCTCTACTGGTTCTGCCGCATGCTCGACGGCGGCGCGGACCCGCGTTATCTCGCGCGGCGCATCGTGCGCATGGCGTGGGAGGACATCGGCTTGGCCGATCCGCGCGCCGGGCGCATCACGCTCGACGCCGCCGAGACCTACGAGCGCCTCGGCTCGCCCGAAGGCGAACTCGCGCTCGCGCAGGCCGTGATCTATCTGGCCGTCGCGCCGAAGTCGAACGCGGGCTACAACGCCTATAACGAGGCGCGGCGCTTCGTGAGCAAGGACCAGTCGCGCGCGGTGCCGATCCATTTGCGCAACGCGCCGACCAAGCTGATGAAGGAGCTGGGTTACGGCCACGAATACCGCTACGCGCACGACGAACCCGACGCGTACGCGGCCGGCGAGACCTATCTGCCCGACGGCATGCGCGAGCCGCGCTGGTATCAGCCCACGCCGCGCGGGCTCGAAGGCAAGATCGGCGAAAAGCTCGCGCGTCTGGCCGACCTCGACGCGCAATGGCGCGACGAGCACCGCGAGGAACTCCGCGAGAGGAAGCGCAAGGGCTGAATCCCCCAAACAACGGCGATGCCCGGCGCGCCGGGATGGCCCGGCCGGTGCGCTAAAATCGTCCCTTCACACAACGACACTGCGTCTCACAATCCCATGCTCGACATCCAGCTGCTGCGCAAAGACCTCGACGGCGTCGCGAAGCGCCTCGCCGACCGCGGCTACACCCTCGACGTCGCGGCCTTTGCCGCGCTCGAAGCGGAACGCCGCGCCATCCAGACCCGCACCGAAGAGCTCCAGGCACGCCGCAACAGCCTGTCGAAGCAGATCGGCGCGATGAAAGGCCGTGGCGAGGACACCTCGGCGGTCATGGCCGAAGTGGGCGGCATCGGCGACGAGATGAAGACGTCGGCCGCCAAGCTCGACGAGATCCAGTCGAAGCTCTCGGACCTGCTGCTCGGCGTGCCGAACCTGCCGCACGAGAGCGTGCCCGCGGGCAAGGACGAGGCCGACAACGTGGAAGTGCGCCGCTGGGGCACGCCGCGCGCGTTCGACTTCGCGGTGAAGGATCACGTGGACGTCGGCACGCCGCTGGGTCTGGACTTCGAGACGGGCGCGAAGCTCTCGGGCGCACGCTTCACGATGCTGCGTGGCCAGATCGCGCGCCTGCACCGCGCGCTCGCGCAGTTCATGATCGACACGCACACGCTCCACCACGGCTACACGGAAACGTACACGCCCTACATCGTCAACCCGGAAATCCTGTACGGCACGGGCCAGCTGCCCAAGTTCGCCGACGACATGTTCCGCGTGGAAAAGGGCGGCGGCGAGAACACGGTCACGCAGTACCTCATTTCGACCTCGGAAATCTCGCTCACGAACACGGTGCGCGAGAGCATCGTGGAAGGCAGCGCGCTGCCGATCAAGCTCACGGCCCACTCGCCGTGCTTCCGTTCGGAAGCCGGTTCGTATGGCCGCGACACGCGCGGCATGATCCGTCAGCACCAGTTCGACAAGGTCGAGATGGTGCAGATCGTTGCGCCCGAAACGTCGTACGACGCGCTCGAGCAGATGGTCGTCCACGCGGAAACCATCCTGCAAAAGCTCGGCCTGCCGTATCGCGTCATCACGCTGTGCACGGGCGACATGGGCTTCTCGGCCAGCAAGACCTACGACCTCGAAGTGTGGCTGCCCGCGCAGAACACCTATCGTGAAATTTCGAGCTGCTCGAACACCGAAGCGTTCCAGGCGCGCCGCATGCAGGCGCGCTATCGCAACGCGCAGGGCAAGCCGGAACTCGTGCACACGCTCAACGGCTCGGGCCTCGCCGTGGGCCGCACGCTGGTTGCGGTGCTGGAGAACTATCAGGAAGCGGACGGCTCGGTCACCGTGCCGGAGGTGCTGCGGCCGTATATGGGCGGCGTGGCGCGTCTCGAAGCGTCGGCCTGAGCGCGGGAGATTTGCTTGCTCTCGAAACTTTTTGCACAAGAGGGCTTGCAGAACTCAAAAAATGTTCTATAATCTTCGCTTCTCCGGTTGCCGACCAACACCGGGGAAGCAGTAAAAAAGCAGTACACCGGAGAGGTGGCAGAGTGGTCGAATGTACCTGACTCGAAATCAGGCGTACGGTTTCCCCGTACCGTGGGTTCGAATCCCACCCTCTCCGCCAGATTCAGAAAACCCCTGCATGCTTGACCGCTGCAGGGGTTTTTGCTTTTCTGCTCGCGTTCCGGCGTGCATGCCGGAGCGCACTTTCACTTGCGCAGGTGGCCGCGCATCTCCAGCGCATGCAGGTAGGTGCCCGAGATCGATGATCCTCCGTGATGCACGATCTTCTCGTCGATGAGCGCCCACACCGACTTGCCCGCCGCGCGCACGCGCCGGGAAAACGATAGATCTTCCGAGAGGTACACGCCTTTCTCGCCAACGGTGTCGAAGAACGCGTGGAACTTGCCGTCCGGCAGGTAGCCCGCGTACTGCGCGGGCGGCCGGTAAAGCGCCGTATGCGCCGCGGTCGCCTCCAGCGCGTCGCGCCGCACGAGGAAGATGCCCGTGCCGACATGGCTCACCTCGGCCCAGCCGTCGGACACGACACTGCTGCCCGCTTCATCGGCGAGAATCGCCGTGTTGTAGTCCACGGTCTTTTCCTGCCATTCGCGCAGCGTGAGCCCCACGTCGGCGCTCGTGATGCGCTTTTCCCGGTCGAAATAGCGGTACGGGCAGGCAATGCCGGCCACGGGCTTGTCGCCGGCGAGCAGGCGCAGAACCGCTTCGCGCGAGAAGTCCATGTCCGTATCGAGAAAGAGGACATGGCTGAACTCGCGATGGCTCAAAAAATAATTCGCAAAGAAATTGCGCGCGCGGATGATGTGCGACGAGGCCGTATGGATGTACTCGTAGCGGACGTCGCGTTCCTTGAGCGCCTCCATGAGGCGCGCGAGGGCCATGGCGAAGTCGAAATGCACCGAGTTGTCGTAAGTGGGCAGCGCGATCAGGATGTGGGGCGCCGCGCTCGGCGTGGAGGAGGTGGGGGCGGGATTACTTGGGGTCATGATCGGACTGCCTGCGCGCGATGTAAGATATTTCTCATTCTTGACGGCGGCTTGTGCTCGAACAATCGGAGATCTCTGAAATTCCCGCGTCCGGCGTCATCGGGATGACATGGTTTGCGGGTTGCTGCGCTAGCGACGCCGCAGCGCCGGTACAATCGCTCCTTTGAATTTGCGGCGCAGGGTTCTCTGCCACCGCCGCGCCCACTTCGGTCCATCGATGCCTATCACCTACAAGTCTGCCGACGATCTCGCCCGCCTGCGCATTTCGGGCCGGCTCGCCGCCGACGTGCTCGCGATGATCGGCGAGCACGTGAAGCCGGGCGTCTTCACCGACGACCTCGACGCGATCTGCAACGACTACATCGTCAACACGCTCAAGGCCGTGCCGGCCAATGTCGGCTACCTCGGCTTTCCGAAGACGATCTGCACGTCCGTCAATTCCGTGGTCTGCCACGGCATTCCCGATCGCGGCGAGGTGCTCAAGGACGGCGACATCATCAACATCGACGTGGCCGTGATCAAGGACGGCTATTTCGGGGACACGAGTCGCATGTACTGCGTCGGCACGCCGAGCACGGTCGGCCGCCAGCTGATCGACACGACCTATGAGGCGATGCTCGCGGGCATCCGCCAGGTGAAGCCGGGGGCGACGCTCGGCGACGTCGGCAACGCGATCCAGAAGCGCGCCCAGGCGGACGGCTTCTCGATCGTGCGCGAGTATTGCGGCCACGGCATCGGCAAGGTCTACCACGAGGAACCGCAGGTGCTGCACTACGGCCAGCCGGGGCAGGGCGTGCGCCTGAAGCCGGGCATGGTCTTCACGATCGAGCCGATGGTCAACGCGGGCCGCGCCGGCACGTCGGTGCAGCGCGACGGCTGGACGGTCGTCACGAAGGACCGCTCGCTCTCGGCGCAGTGGGAACACATGGTCGCGGTCACCGACGACGGCTACGAACTCCTCACGCCCTGGCCGGACGGCACAGGCGCCTACGAGGCCCCGTGAGCGTGGCTGTGCGGCCTCTGGGGCCGTCTGTCAAGGCTCGCGCGCAGGGCGTCGCGTGCCGGCAATTGTCAAATAAGGATTTGACTCTCAAGCCAGTTCGGTTAAAGCTACGCGTTAGCGCTTTATTGGGGTTTACGACTGCATGAGTCCGTCACTGACCGTTCGCCGTATCGCCGCCGATCAGGGTGCCGTGCTCCGCGAGCTTCGAACAGCTTCGCTGCGCGACGCGCCTTATGCATTCGGCGACACGCTCGAAGACGCGCTATCCGCCGATGCCGCCGTTTTCGACGCCGCGGCGGCCCGGCATGCGGTTTCACACACGGGCACGTCGTTCATTCTCTATACCGAGGGCCATCCGGCCGGTCTGATCGGCGCGAGCTTCGAAAGCGCGCCGGCGCGCCGCGCGTTCGTCTCGGCGCTGTGGGTCGCGCCTGCGGTGCGTCATCTGAGCGGCGGCGAACTGCTGCTCAACAGTGCCATCGACTGGCTCGTGAGCGAAGGCGCCACGCAGGTCTACGCCTGGATCACCGACACGAACACCACGGCCATGCGCTTCTACGAGCGCCTCGGCTTCGTCGCCACCGGCGACCACGCGCGCAGCCAGCAGCAGCCCGAGCAGTGGGAAACGCTGCTCATGCGAGCGCTCGGCGAGCACGCGAAGTCCGCTGCCACGCCGTAACGCCCGACGTTCGCGCTGCTGCGTACGACATCGCCCGCGTTTCGCTTCCCTCCCTGCGACACACCGAACCAGATTGTTTGCGCACGCGCGGCGCACTCGCGCTTCGCGCGCTTTTTTGCGCCATTTTTGGTGGTGCGTTGGTGCGCATCCGGCGGCGAATTTGGCCGAATACACCATTAAAAATAATGGCCGTGTGCGTCCGCGCCTGTAAAATACGCAAAATTTTTAGCCGAACGCCATGTCGCCCAGGAAATCGCCATATTTTGAACTGAAGAGCGGTTCAGTCGATACGCTTCTGTTCGTCGTCAAGACGACCGAGCTCGATGCCATGCGCGCCGAGCTCACGCGGCGCTTCGAGGCGACGCCCGAATTCTTCGCCAACGACACCGTCGCGATCGACGTGCGGCGTCTCGCCGACGGCGAGCAGGTCGCGCTCGGCGACATCGCCCGTCTGCTCGAAAGCGTGCGCATGCGCCCGGTCGGCGTGGTTGCGCAACCTGAACAGCACGGCTGGGCCGCTGCGGCAGGCCTGCCGTTCCTCGAGGCCCGCGACCGCCGCGGCGCGGGCGCGAAGCCGGCCGCCGAAGAAGGCGCCAGCGAAGGCGAGGCAGCGCATGCTTCGGCCACCGCATCTGCCGCCGCCTCGGCCGCGCCGCAAGCCACCGCTGCACAGCCCGAACTCTTTACCACCGAAACGGACCCGGCCGCCGCCGAAGCGGGCGCTGCGGCAACGGTCAACGCAGCGGCGGCGCTCGACGCCGGCGTATCGGGCGCGCGCGCGGAACCCACGCTCGTGATCGACCGGCCGCTGCGCTCGGGCCAGCGTATCTACGCGAAGGGCGACGTGGTCGTGCTCGGCCTCGTTTCCAACGGCGCGGAAGTGATCGCCGAGGGCAACATCCACATTTACGCGCCGCTGCGCGGCCGCGCGCTCGCGGGCGTGCACGGCAACCACGACGCACGCATTTTCTGCACGAGCCTCGAGGCGGAACTGATTTCGATTGCGGGCATCTACCGTACCACTGAAGTACCTCTCGCCGACGACGTGCGGGGCAAGCCGGCCCAGATCCGGCTCGAGGAAGAAAAGCTGTTGATCGAACCGTTGAGGCTCACCTGAGTCGCAGCTCGAGCGTCGTGCGCAGGCGGGCAGGGGCATGAGCGGCACGCGATGAGACCAAACTGAGAAACTGACGAACGCAAGGTAAGGGAATGGCAAAAATCATTGTGGTGACTTCGGGCAAAGGTGGTGTCGGTAAAACGACCACGAGCGCGAGTTTCGCATCGGGCCTCGCGTTGCGCGGCCACAAGACCGCGGTCATCGACTTCGACGTGGGCCTGCGCAATCTCGACCTCATCATGGGTTGCGAGCGCCGCGTCGTGTACGACCTGATCAACGTGATCCAGGGTGAGGCGAACCTCAATCAGGCGCTCATCAAGGACAAGAAGTGCGAAAACCTCTTCATCCTGCCGGCCTCGCAAACGCGCGATAAAGATGCGCTCACGAAAGAAGGCGTGGAGAAGGTGATCGAGGACCTGCGCAAGATGGACTTCGAGTACATCGTGTGCGATTCGCCCGCGGGCATCGAGTCGGGCGCGCTGCTCGCGATGCACTTCGCCGACGAAGCGCTCATCGTGACGAATCCGGAAGTGTCTTCCGTGCGCGACTCGGACCGTATCCTCGGCATGCTGTCGTCGAAGACCAAGCGCGCGATCGAAGGCAAGGACCCGATCAAGGAACACCTGCTCATCACCCGCTACAACCCGAAGCGCGTGAGCGAAGGCGAGATGCTCTCGCTGAACGACATTCAGGAAATCCTGCGCATCGAACTGATCGGCGTGATTCCCGAATCGGAAGCGGTGCTGCACGCATCGAACCAGGGTCTGCCGGCAGTGCATCTGGACGGCACCGACGTCGCCGAGTCGTACAAGGACGTCGTGTCGCGCTTTCTCGGCGAGGACAAGTCGCTTCGCTTCACCGATTACCAGAAGCCGGGCCTCTTGCAGCGCCTCTTCGGTAGCAAGTAAGGGAGGCGAACGTCATGTCGTTTCTTTCGTTTTTTCTCGGCGAGAAGAAGAAGTCCGCCTCGGTAGCGAAGGAACGCCTGCAGCTCATCATTGCTCACGAGCGCGCAGGCGGCCATCCGCCCGCCGACTATCTGCCGGCCCTGCAACGCGAACTGGTCGCGGTGATCTCCAAGTACGTGAAGATCTCCGATGAAGACATTCGCGTGAGCCTCGAACGTCAGGACGATCTCGAAGTGCTCGAGGTCAAGATCGAGATTCCGCAGGCTTGAGTTTCCACGCGCGCAGCCGCTGCGCTGCGCGCGTCGTTCGTCGTATCGCTTCGTTGTTCCTTCGCGCCTTCCTCTCTCGCGCGCCGCGTTTTGGCCCGCTCGCCTGCCTAACCGAAATATTCCGTTTCACTTCACCCCGCGCCGTTACACCGCCGGTGTCAGCGCAACCCTGTGCTCGCGCATTGATCGGGTAACGCCAATCATGGCGTCAACATTCAAGGGTGAGCAACATGAACAACTCCATTCGCCTCTTCATCGCCAAGGCCGCGATCGTTGCCGCTGGCACCTGCGCCGTCGCGGCGCCGGCGCTTGCCGAGATCGTCGTGGTCGAGCCGAGTGCACCGCCGCCTGCCGAACGCGTGGAAGTCGTGCCGGCGCCGCGCGTGGGTTATGTATGGGACAAGGGCCACTGGCGCTGGGACCACGGCCAGTACGTGTGGGTGAGGGGCCACTGGCAGGCCGAGCGTGTCGGCTATCACTGGGTGCCGGGCCACTGGATCGCGCACGGCCCGAACTGGCGCTGGGTCGAAGGCCACTGGGCTGCCTGATCGTTCAAGCCTGAGGGGAGCCCTGTCATGAGTAAAAAACTGCTCGCGGCGGCCATGCTTGCGCTTATGCTGGCGGGCTGCATCGTCGTGCCGGCGCGGCCCATGTACGTGAGACCCGCACCGGTCGTCGTGTACTAGTCGTCGACCGTTTTTATCGATCCCTCGACGGATCGTTCCGACCGGGCCCGGCGCGCATTGGCGTGTCGGGCCCGGCGCGTTTTGCGGCATGCATTCTCGATGCCCCACGAGGCATCGGTAACAAAGGGACAGATTTCGCTCATCCAGGATCGCCCATTCGCAGGCCGGCGCAAGGTTCGTCCGCTAAAATCTCGGCTAATCCCTTGAAGACTGGAATAACGGGCCCTGCGGTCCGCAGCACAATGAAACGAGTTTTGATTGTCAAAGTGACTTCGCTCGGCGACATCGTCGAGGCGCTTCCGGTCGTGGCCGACGTGCAGCGCGCCTTCCCCGGCGTCAAGGTCGACTGGGCCGCGGACGAGGCCTTTGCCGATATCGTGCGCTGGAACGCCGGCGTCGACCGCGTGCTCTGCGCGCCGCTGCGCCGCTTCAAGAAGGCGCGCCGCTGGAGCGATTTCAAGGCGATCTGGGCGTCGATATCGGACTTGCGCGCCTACCGCTACGACGCCATCGTCGACATTCACGGCGTGTACAAGAGCGCGATCATCGCGTTTCTCGCCCGCGGGCGGCGCCGCTTTGGCTATCTCTCGCAGGACCTCGGCGAACGCGGCGCGGCCTTCGCGTACAACGGCCGCTTCGGGCCGCGTCCGAAGTGCGATGCGTGGCACGGCATGCGCATCAGCGCGGGCGAGGCGCTCGGCTACACGGTCGACGCGCCGCCCGAATTCCAGATGCGCGTGCCGCGCGACGGCACCGCGCTGCCCGCGCCCGACGCACCCACGGCGCTGTTCTTTCACGCGACTTCGAAAGACGAGAAGAAGTGGCCGGTCGCGCATTGGGGCGAACTGGGTAATGCGCTGATCGCGCGTGGCCTGCGAATCGAACTGCCGTGGGGATCCGATAACGAGCTCGCCACGGCGCGCGAGATCGCGGCGCTGATCCCGGGCGCGACGGTGCTGCCGCGCCTCACGGTTTCCCAGGTCGCACAGCGCATCGAGGATTGCGCGCTCGTGGTCGGCACCGACACGGGCTTCGTACATCTCTCGCACGCGCTCCTCAAGCCGACCGTGATGGTGTTCGTTTCGACCGACGCCGAACACAGCGGCGTGCGTGCGCCCAATCGCTCGATCTCGATCGGCGACGGCCATCACGTGCCGCCCGTGCAGGTGGCGATCGATGCCGTCGATCGCATCTACCCGGCGCACGACGGCGGCGCGTCTACGCAGTCGTCGCGCGTTCACGCCGCTTGAGTTTTCGCGGGGCGTCACGCGCGTTGCGCCGTGCTTTCCCCGCCGTTTCCCATTACGAGCTTGTTAAAAGTGTCGCGCTTGTATTGCAGGCGCGCGCCTCGCTGCGCATGCAAAAGGCTTTGCGCGCCGATGCTGTTACACGGGTCACAACGCTGCTTACAAATTGCAACGCCTCACGCCTTCGCCGTCGTGTTCAATCGTAACCGTCCAGCCCGATATCGCATGGCCGGACACAGACACTGACTTGAAGGGAGAGACCACGGTGAAACGATTGACGCTTACCCTCATCGCCGGCGCATTGCTCGCGGCTTCGCTGGGCGGCTGCGTCGTGGTGCCGGCCGGCGGCTACCATCACGGCTATTACTATCGCTGATCGCCGCCGGACGGTGCCGCACCAGCGGTACCCGCGGCACGGCGGCCTTCAGGCAAGCAGCATTTCAATCGCGACGACCGCGGCAATTGCCGCGGCGTTCGCCGCCAGCGCTTCGAGCAGGACCGCACGCCAGGTCGCGGTGCGCAGGCGAAACGCCAGCAGGAGCGAGATGCCCAGGGCGAGGGCGATGATCACGACAATGTCGGCGTTGCTCAGATGCAGGTTCATCGTCGGCTCCCCCGGGAGATCGCTCCCCGCTTGTTGATTCGAGTATAGACACGCATCGCGCATACCCAAAGCGATCAAAAAGGGCATAAAAAAAGCGGAGACCGCCAGGCGGCCTCCGCTTTTTTTTATTGATGTGGCGATGCGTTACGAGAGCGACGTATGGCGCGTCTCGCGCATGCACAGGACGCCGAACAGGCTCACGCAGGCGGCGATCGACACATACGCGCCGACCCACGAGAGCCCCCCGCGCGCGGCCAGCACCTGCGCGATATACGGCGCAACCGATGCGCCGAGAATGCCGCCGAGGTTGTACGCCACGCCCGCGCCCGTGTAGCGCACGCTGGTCGGGAACAGCTCGGGCAACAGTGCGCCCATCGGCGCGAACGTGGCGCCCATCAGGAACAGCTGGATGACGAGGAAGAGCAGCACGAGCGGCGTCGCACCGCTGCCGAGCAGCGGCTCCATCGTGAAGCCCGAGAGAATCGCCAGAATGCAGCCGACGATCAGCACGGGCTTGCGGCCGAAGCGGTCGGACAGCCAGGCCGAGATCGGCGTGGCGATGCCCATGAATACCACCGCGATGCACAGCATGCCGAGGAAGGTCGGGCGCGGAATGTGCAGCGCCGTCACGCCGTGCGAGAGCGAGAACACCGTGGCGTTGTAGAAGAGCGTGTAGCACACGACCATGGCGAGCGCGCCGAGCAGCGTCGGCCACCAGTACTGCGAGAGCAGCGTCGCGACCGGCACCCTGACGCGTTCCTCGCGCTCGACGGCGGCCTTGAAGGCGGGCGTTTCGGCGATCTTCAGCCGCACGTACAGACCGAGCGCGACGAGCACCGCCGAGACGATGAACGGCACGCGCCAGCCCCAGTCGCGGAACTGCTGGTCGGAGAGCGTCGAGGCGAGGCCGAAGAACAGGCCATTCGAGGCGAGGAAGCCCACCGACGGCCCGAGCTGCGGGAACATGCCGAACCAGCCGCGCTTGCCTTGCGGCGCGTATTCCGTCGCGAGGAGGGCGGCGCCGCCCCATTCGCCGCCCAGGCCGATGCCTTGGCCGAAGCGCAGGATGCACAGCAGGATCGGCGCGAGGCTGCCAATCGCGTCATAGCCGGGCAGGAAGCCGATCAGCGTGGTGGACAGGCCCATGACGAGCAGCGACGCCACCAGCGTCGATTTGCGGCCGATACGGTCGCCGAAGTGGCCGAAGATGAACGAGCCGATCGGCCGCGCGACGAACGCGATGCCGAAGGTGACGAACGCCGAGAGCGCCTGCGCCGTGGCCGAACCGTGCGGGAAGAACACGGGGCCGATCACGAGCGCGGCGGCCGTTGCGTACACATAGAAGTCGTAGAACTCGATTGCGGTGCCGATAAAGCTCGCAAAGATCACACGCGCGGTGCTTTGCTGCTTCGCTGCGTCTGCCTGATCGGCGCGCGCGGGCGAAATGGGTGAGGTGGACATCCAGGGGTCTCCAGTCGTTGTGACGCGCTCGCGCCTGAGTTTGCGGGGCTAGCGCGGGCGTCTTTGTTCAGGCTCGCAGCGTGACGGGGCGCGTGGCTGGCGCCCAACGCCGCGGCAGCGTCCGTCAGGCGGCGACGCTTCGCCAGTATGCATCGCACGGCGCGAGCCGTGCGCGTTGATTCCTGACCGGCCAAAGCGCGCGCCGATAGGCGCAGCAGGGCGAAAGCGCGGTCGAAGCCTCGCGCGGCCGCGCGGATGGCGCGTGGCAGGAGGCATGGCCGGCGGGCGCCGGCTGGGGATAGCGAAAAATTATAACGACCGTGCGCGCCGTGCAGCAAGGCGGGCGTAAGCAGGCGCGCGCGTCAGGCATCGGCGCGAAGCGTGTGGGTCACTGGTAGTTCTGCGCCTGCGGCGAGGCGAGCGTGCGCAACTGGAACTTGCCGTTGTCGTTGAAGAGCCAGTCCTCGAACATCTCGAGCTGGCCCGCGGAATTGAGCAGCCCGCCGGGCGGCGGTGGCAGCGGCGCGGCGCGGCGCAATGTTGCGAGGGCGGTGGCTTCGGCTTCGTCGTCGCCGTTGGTCCGGTACACCGACGACTTCACGATCTGGCCACTGCGATTGACCGTGAACGACACGACCACGAGCGAGCGCAGCATGGCCTGGGGCGCGCCGTGCAGAACGTAGGACGGGTTGTGCTCGACGATGTGTTTCGCGACCGTGGTGCGGTAGTCGTCGAGTGTGACGCTATTGATCGCCGCGGGGGGGATGACGAGAAGCGGCCTGGGCGGCGGCGTGATCGTGCAGGCGCCCAAGCACCCGAGCATCGCGAGCAGCAAAACCAGACCGAGGCGCCGTGCGAGGGAGGCGCTGTGTGCGGATGAACCGCAAGACCACTGGACGCGGATGAGCATGTCGAACAAGCTCGGAAGCGGAACCTGAATCGAGCTTAGACGATACGCAGCGGGAAGCAATCAGAACTGTCCCGCGTAGTCACGGGACGTGCGAAATGGCGGTTGCCTGAGGCTGCTTATTCGACCGGGAACTGCGCGCAGGGATCGGCCGCGGTCGTTGCGCAGGCGTACGAGTATTCGCCGCTCTTCAGGAACAGCTCCTTGCCGACCTGGAAGTTGTCACGCAGGTTGGGCGAGCTTTCCCACGCGATGTAGCTGGAGCACATCACGGCGAACAGGACGACGAGCGAAAACGCGAATTTTTCGAGGAGTTGGTATTGGTGCGGCATGGCGATCTTTCCCATCTCAATGTGCAGGATTTTACCTCATGATTAGGGTTTTCACCTAGTGAATTGAGCGCAATTTGCTGAACCGATTTTTGGGTTTGACCCTTTAATTGCGGTCGTGTGTCGATGCGCTCAGCGCGACCGCGATCTGGCAGCGCCAATTAACTCGCAGTCCTGATTATTTGTGGCGCGATATCGACCACGCATTTTCGCGTAGCGCAGGGACGGAATTGCGTTGATCAGGGGCGCTTCGGCCTGACGGCCGTCACCTTGAGACACGCTGGCGCTGAGATGCGCCAGGTTTCACGAATTGGCGGAGGCGGTGAGATTCGAACTCACGGAAGGGTTACCCCTTCGCCGGTTTTCAAGACCGGTGCATTCAACCACTCTGCCACACCTCCGGAGCCGCGCATTGTAACCCGAAACCCACACGCGCCGGCAGTCGTCCAGTCGATCAGCGTCGGTCTCAGTGCGGGTCTTTCAGGAACAGCGCCTGCAAGTCGTTGAGGAAGCGCTGCCCCAACTCGGTCGGCGCGATCTTCTCGTAGTTGCGCATGATGAGCCCGCGCCGCTCGGCTTCCTGCAGCGCCGGTTCGATCGTCGTGATCGGCAGTCCCGTGCGCTCGATGAAGCGATGCACCGGGAATCCTTCCACGAGCCGCAGCGCATTGAGCATGAACTCGAACGGCAAATCGCGCGCGCTGACTTCGTGCGCTTCCTGGACCGGCGTGCCCGCCCGCGCCTGCTCGATAAAGGTTGCGGGATGCTTGTAGCGCGCCTGGCGCATGATGCGGTTCGGAAACGAGAGCTTCGTATGCGCGCCGGCGCCGATCCCGAGGTAGTCGCCGAAGCGCCAGTAGTTGAGGTTGTGCCGGCATTGGCGATCCGGCTGTGCGTAAGCCGAAACCTCATAGCGTCCGTATCCGGCGCCCGACGCGCGCTCGTGAATCCAGTCCTGCATGTCGGCGGACTGGTCGTCGTCGGGCAGGGCGGGCGGAAACCTGGCGAACAGCGTGTTCGGTTCGAGCGTCAGGTGATACAGCGACAGATGCGGCGGCTTGAACGAGAGCGCCGTCTCGATGTCGGCCTGGCATTCGGCGAGCGTCTGCTGCGGCAGGGCGAACATCAGGTCGAGGTTGAAGTTGTCGAAAGTCTTCGCCGCGACCTCGACCGCATGGCGCGCCTGCGCCGCGTCGTGAATGCGTCCGAGCGCCTTCAGATGCGCCTCGTTGAAGCTCTGGATGCCCACCGAGAGCCGGTTCACGCCGCTCGCGCGAAACTGCGCGAACTTCGCGGCTTCGAAGGTGCCGGGATTCGCTTCGAGCGTGATCTCGGCGTCGGCGTCGAGCGGCAGCAGGGCGCGCACGTCCGAAAGCAGTCGATCGAGACCCGCTGCGGAAAGCAGGCTGGGCGTGCCCCCGCCGATGAACACCGTATGCACCTGGCGGCCCCAGACGAGCGGCAGCGCCTGTTCGAGATCGGCGCGCAGCGCGTCGAGGTAATCGTCTTCGGGAAAGCGCTCGCCCTTCCACTCATGCGAGTTGAAATCGCAATACGGGCACTTGCGCACGCACCACGGAAAATGCACGTAGAGCGCGAGCGGTGGCAGCGAAGCGAGGCGAATGCTGCCAGGCATCGTGAACGACTGGACCACCTCGATGCCGATTCGATGCTGCTGGCTCACGTTTCCTCCCGGAGTCGCGCGAGCAGTTGGCGCAGCGCGATGGCGCGATGGCTCGACGCGTTCTTGAGCGCCGGATCGAGCTCGGCGGCCGTGGCCTCGAGCTCCGGAACGTAGAAGTAAGGGTCGTAGCCGAAGCCGTTGTCGCCGCGAGGCGCGTCGAGCACCACGCCGTGCCAGCGGCCTTCGGCGATGAGCGGCTCGGGGTCGTCGGCATGGCGCACGAGCGCGAGCACGCAGTAGTAGTAGCCGCGGCGATCCGCGTGATCTTTCAGGTTCGCGACGAGCAGCGCGTTGTTCGCCGCGTCGCTCTTCTCGCCGCCCGCGAGCTGCGCGTAACGCGCCGAATACACGCCCGGCGCGCCGCGTAGCGCACGCACGCACAGGCCCGAGTCGTCGGCGAGCGCGGGCAGGCCCGTGAGCTTCGCCGCGTGGCGCGCCTTGGCGAGCGCGTTCTCCACGAAGGTGGGATGCGGCTCCTCGGCCTCGGGCACGTTGAGCGCGCCTTGCGGCACGAGCTCGATGCCGGCCGCGCCGAGCAGCGCCGCGAACTCGCGCAGCTTGCCTGCGTTGTTCGAGGCGAGCACGACGCGCGAGAGCGCGCGAGCTGCGCTTTTAACCGTCGAATCCGGCTGCAGATCAGCCATGCGAAATCTCCAGCGCCGCCTTCTGCTTCTCGATCAGCGAGCGGATGCCGCTTTGTGCCAGATCGAGCAGCGCATTCAGTTCTTCACGCGAGAACGGCGCGCCTTCAGCCGTGCCCTGGACTTCGACCATGCCGCCCGAGCCCGTCATGACGATGTTCATGTCGGTGTCGCACTGCGAGTCTTCGTCGTAGTCGAGGTCGAGCACGGGCACGCCTTCGTACACGCCGACCGAAATCGCGGCCACGTAGTCGGTGATCGGCGAGCGTTCGATGCGGCCCGTGGCCAGCAGCTTCGAGACGGCGTCGTGGGCCGCCACGAACGCGCCCGTGATGCTCGCCGTGCGCGTGCCGCCATCAGCTTGCAGGACGTCGCAATCGAGGTTGATGGTGCGCGCACCGAGCGCCTCGAGATCGAACACGGCGCGCATCGCGCGGCCGATCAGGCGCTGGATTTCCTGCGTGCGGCCCGTTTGCTTGCCGCGCGCGGCTTCGCGGTCGCTGCGCGTGTGCGTGGCGCGCGGCAGCATGCCGTATTCGGCGGTGAGCCAGCCCTGGCCCTTGTCGCGCAGGAACGGCGGCACGCTTTCGGACACGCTCGCGGTGCACAGCACCTTGGTGTCGCCGAACTCGACGAGGACCGATCCTTCGGCGTACTTCGTGTAGTTGCGGGTGATGCGGACTTCGCGAAGCTGGTCGGCGGCGCGGCCGGAGGGGCGCTGGATGGATTGGGTCATCGTGAAGGTGCGCGAGGGCACGAGAGGGAAGGGGAAACTATGATTTTACCGCCTCCGCGCGCGACGCGACGGGCGCGGCCGGAAGGCGGCGGGACGGCGACGGACGGGCGGAAAGCGGGCGGCCCCGGCCGGCAGCGGCATGCAGCCCGCACTTGCGAAGGCGCGCCCTCAAAAATGGGATAATGCGGTTTCTCCGCCCCGCGCTTTTCGTCCATTCGCGACAACACGCCGGGCGCCTCGATTTCCCCGCCGTGACCCGCGCGCCCAGCGCGCGACGCCACGGCTTTCTTCGCGAGACGAACCATGATTTACAGCATGACCGGCTATGCCAGCGCCACGCGCGAGCTTGCTGCGGCTTCGGGCACGGGCGGCGCGAGTGTCTCCGTCGAATTGCGCACGGTGAATTCGCGCTTTCTCGACCTGAACTTCCGCATGCCCGAAGACGTGCGCGTGTGCGAGCCCACGCTGCGCGAAATGCTGATGACGAAGCTCTCGCGCGGCAAGGTCGACATCCGCATCAACATCCAGAAGAGCGAGCAGGGCGCCAACGCGGGCGCGCTCAACCGCGACGCGCTCGATCAGCTCGCCGGGCTCGAGCGCGCCGTGCTCGAAGCGTTTCCCGAGTCGGGCCGTCTGCGCACGGGCGAGATCCTGCGCTGGCCCGGCGTGCTGGCGGAAAGCGGCGTGGCGCCCGAGGTGCTGCGCGACGCGGTGCTCGGCTGCGGCAAGCAGGCCATCGCCGATCTGATCGAAGTGCGCGCTCGCGAGGGTGCGCAGCTCGCCAACATGCTGCTCGCGAACGTGACCGAGATGGAAGCGATCGTCGCGCGCATCACGCCGCTCGTGCCGGAGCTGATCGCGAAGCACCAGCAGAAGATCGTCGAGCGTCTGCAGGAAGCGCTCGGCATCGCCGCGCCGGACAGCAATGGCAACGGCGGCAGCATCGGCAACATCTCGCGCGAAGAAATCGCCGAGCGCATTCGCCAGGAAGTGACGATGTATGGCATTCGCATCGACATCGCCGAAGAGCTCTCGCGCCTCACGGCGCATCTGAACGAAACGCGTCACGTGATCGAGAAGGGCGGCCGCGTCGGCAAGCGTCTCGACTTCATGATGCAGGAGCTCAACCGCGAAGCGAACACGCTCGGCTCGAAGGCGGCGGCGAAGGAACTCGCCGACGCCTCGATGACGCTCAAGCTGCTCATCGAGCAGATGCGCGAGCAGGTTCAGAATCTCGAATGAAGGAAGCAACGAACATGACCGACCAAAGCAGCGCCCCCAAAGCGGACGCGAAGCAGGACAAGAAGCGCAATCCGTACGCGGGCATGTACCCCGGCAACCTCTTCATGGTGGTGGCGCCTTCGGGGGCGGGCAAGTCGACGCTCGTGAACGCGCTGCTCGCTGAAGACAGCGCGATCCGCCTGTCGGTTTCGTACACGACGCGCGCGCCGCGTTCGAAGGAGCGCGACGGCGAGCACTATCACTTCACGACCGTCGACGACTTCCTCACGCGCCACGCCGCGGGCGAGTTTCTCGAGAGCGCGGAAGTGCATGGCAACTACTACGCCACGTCGCGCGTGTGGATCGAAGACCAGATGAAAATCGGCCATGACGTCCTGCTCGAAATCGACTGGCAGGGCGCGCAGCAAGTGAAGAAGCAGTTCCGCAATGCGGTGGAAATCTTCATCCTGCCGCCTTCGCTCGAAGCGCTCGCCGACCGCCTGAAAAAGCGCGGCGAAGACGAGCCGAACGTCATCACGCGACGCCTGCTCGCAGCGGGCAGCGAGATCGCGCATGCGAGCGAATCGGAGTATGTCGTGATCAACGAGAACTTCGAACGCGCGTTGCAGGAGCTGCGCAATATCGTGAGCGCCACGCGCCTGCGCTTCGCTTCGCAATACGCGCGGCATACCGAGCTCTTCGTGCAGCTCGGTATCCACCACCCGCAGCCCGGCGCGTCGGGCACATAAGGTAGAATAAGAACCTGCTGAGAATGAGAAGGAACCCGACATGGCCCGCATCACCGTCGAAGATTGTCTGAAACAGATTCCGAACCGCTTCGAACTGGCGCTCGCCGCGACGTATCGCGCCCGCCAGCTCGCACAAGGTCACACGCCCAAGATCGAAAGCCGCGACAAGCCAACTGTTGTCGCGCTGCGCGAGATCGCGGCTGGCCAGGTCGGCCTCGAAATGCTGAAGAAGGTGCCCGTCTAAGGGCGCGTTCCGAGGCATTGTCGGTCGCCATGTAGTTTTGTAGCGCCGCAGCCGCTTTAACCGTCAACGCCAAACCTGATACGGAGGGGAACATGAGCATCACGCCCTCGCCGGCCACCGAGGTGGACCAGGAAGCCGAGACTGCGAGCCCTGCGCGCAATTACATCGACGCGGTCCTCGAACAGTCGTTTCGCCATCTGTTCGGTCCGACCGCGACGCCGGAGCAGCCCCGCAAGCACGGGGTCGTCTCCATCGCCAATCTGACTGCCGCGCTCTCCGGTTACCTCACTCCCGAGGAAATCAAGGAGGTCAAGGCGGCGTTCCACTTCAGCGATGAAGCCCACCTCGGGCAATATCGCCAGAGCGGCGAACCCTATATCACCCATCCCGTCGCCGTCGCTGAAATCTGCGCCGGCTGGAAGCTCGACGCGCAGTCCATCATGGCCGCGCTCCTGCACGACGTGATGGAAGACCAGGGCGTGACCAAGGCGGAACTCGCCGAGCGCTTCGGCGCGAAAGTCGCGGAACTGGTCGATGGCCTGTCGAAACTCGACAAGATGGAGTTTCGCAACCGCGAGGAAGCGCAGGCGGAGAACTTCCGCAAGATGCTCCTCGCGATGGCGCGCGACGTGCGCGTGATTCTGGTGAAGCTCGCCGACCGGCTGCACAACATGCGCACGCTCGGCGCGGTGCCGCCCGAAAAGCGCCGCCGCGTGGCGCGCGAGACCATCGACATCTACGCGCCCATCGCGCACCGTCTCGGCCTGAACAACACCTATCGCGAGCTGCAGGACCTGAGCTTCGCGAACTTCAATCCGAATCGCTACGCCACGCTCGAAAAGGCGGTGAAGGCCGCGCGCGGCAATCGCCGCGAAGTGGTGAGCAAGATTCTGGAAGCGGTGCAGCGCGCGATTGCCGACGCGAAGCTCGACGCCGAAGTCACCGGCCGCGAGAAGACCATCTTCAGCATCTACAAGAAGATGCGCGACAAGCAGCTGTCGTTCTCGCAGGTGCTCGACGTGTACGGTTTTCGCGTGGTGGTCGAGTCGGCGCTCGAGTGCTACACCTGTATCGGCGCGCTCCATGCGCTCTACAAGCCGGTTCCGGGCAAGTTCAAGGACTACATCGCCATTCCCAAGGTGAACGGCTATCAGTCCCTGCACACCACGCTCGTGGGCCCGTTCGGCGCGCCGATCGAATTCCAGGTGCGCACGCGCAAGATGCACGAGATCGCCGAAGCCGGCGTAGCCGCGCACTGGCTCTACAAGAACGGCGGCGCGGATCTCAACGACGTGCAAAAGCGCGCGCACCAGTGGCTCAAGTCGCTGCTCGACATCCAGAGCGAGGTGGGCGACTCGAGCGAGTTCCTCGAACACGTCAAGATCGACCTGTTCCCGGACGCCGTCTACGTCTTCACGCCGAAGTCCAGGATCATGGCGCTGCCGCGCGGCGCCACCGCGCTCGACTTCGCTTATTCGATCCACAGCGACCTCGGCAACCAGTGCGTGGCCGTGAAGATCAACAACGAGCTGCTGCCGCTGCGTACGGAACTGAAGAGCGGCGACATCGTCGAGGTGATCACGGCGCCGTACTCCAAGCCGAATCCGGCGTGGCTCGGTTTCGTGCGCACCGGCAAGGCGCGCTCGGCGATCCGGCACTACCTGAAGACGATGCGTCTCACAGAGTCGGTGCAGTTGGGCGAGCGGCTCGTCGATCAGGCGCTCAAAGGCTACGGCTACCAGCTTGCGGAAGTCACGCCGGAAGTATGGGAGAAGCTGGTCCTGTGGACCGGCAACAAGAACCGCCAGGAAATCTTCGCCGATATCGGTCTTGGCCGGCGCGTGGCGGCGGTCATGGCCAAGCGCATCGAAGTGCTGATGAGCGGCCAGGACGCCGACGACGCCGAGCATCACCATCCGCCGCGCGACCCGAATGCGCCGCCGGCGCCGCCTGTCGTCATCACGGGCACCGAGGGCATGTCGGTGCAGCTTTCGGCTTGTTGCCGCCCGATTCCCGGCGACGACATCATGGGCTACATCGGCATCGGCCTTGGCATGGCGATCCATACGACCGACTGCCGCGTGGCGCAGCGCATCCACCGGCGCGACCCGGGCCGCTGGATCGACGTGGCGTGGGCACCGCAGCCGGGGCGCCTGTTCGACGTAGCCGTCAAGGTGCTGGTGAAGAACACCAAGGGCGTGTTCGCGCGCGTGGCGGCCGACATTACCTCGGCGGACGCCAACATCGTGCACATCGCGATGGACGACGATCTGGCACAGGAATCGAACATGTTGCGTTTCGTGATCCAGGTGAGCGATCGCGTGCACCTCGCGAACGTCATGCGCCGCGTGCGCACGAATCCGGACGTGATGCGCATCGCGCGCGAGCGTTCGAGCGACGACGGGCACCATCGCCACGACGGCGGCATGCGCATCGAGCGCGAGCGCGCGGATTATTGACGGCAACGCTGTCGCGTGGCACGGAGCGCTCCCATAGCGCGTCTCGCGCAGTAATCTATCGTTATCTCATCGGCCGCACCTTCGCGGCAGCCTGACCGCGCCTGCCGGTCACGGCGCCACTTTCCTTCGAACCGAAACGAGGGACTCGCAATGAACGTAGCTGAACTGACCGGCCTCGCACTCGACTACTGGGTGGCGCGCAGCCTGCCGGACTTCGTGCGCGAAATCTATTTCACCGACAGTGGCGAGACGGTCGCCGTGCGCGGCAACGACCGCGGGCGTCCGTGGGATGGCCGCTTCATGCCCACCGATTCGTGGGAGGCGGCCGGTGTGGTGCTCGACCGCGCGAGGCGCGTCGAGCTGCGCGATGGCGAGCCGGCTTCCTGCGTGGCCGAGTTCGAGGGGGAGGCGGGCGCAGTCTTGGAGGCCTACGGAGAAACCACGCGCGAGGCGCTGCTGCGCGCGTTCGTCGCGAGCCGCTTCGGTAAGACGGTAGGGGAGATGCTGCGGCAGCCCCAGGCGTTGCTGGGCATCGGTATGGAGCCTGTGGCGGAGCCCAGTGCGATCGGCGACGTGGAGGATCTGCCGCGCCCCGATGCCCAGATCGGCGACATCGGCACGCCGCCGCGCTAGGGTGCCGCTTCTCGCTTCTCGCGCGACACCTGAAGCACCCAATCTGCAGCTGAAAAGACAAAGGGCCTTTCCATTCGGAAAGGCCCTTCATTTGGTGGCGCGGCTGGCAGGATTCGAACCCACGACCCCTTGGTTCGTAGCCAAGTACTCTATCCAACTGAGCTACAGCCGCACGCTAAAACGATACTCCTTGCAACACTATACTGCTTGAAACCTTTCCCGGATCAAACAGACGGGAAACGCTTCGAATGAGTGGCGCGGCTGGCAGGATTCGAACCCACGACCCCTTGGTTCGTAGCCAAGTACTCTATCCAACTGAGCTACAGCCGCACGCAGAAAAGAGATTATAGCAGGGCTTCGAAAAAAGGGAAGGCCCTTTTCGTGATTTGTCTTGGGACGAGGTTCGTGTACGCTGGTAGTCATGAGTCAATCAGTACACGTTACGCAGTGATCCCATCATGAACAAGGCCTTTGTCAAAGAATCGACCGACGACGACGATCTCGAAGCCGGTCTCCCGGAGATTCCCGCCGGCACGAAGAACTACATCACGCCCGCCGGCTATGAACGCATGCGCAGCGAGCTGCTGCACCTGATAGACGAGGAGCGGCCCGAAGTGGTCAAGCTCGTCTCGTGGGCGGCCTCGAACGGCGACCGTTCCGAGAACGGCGACTACATCTACGGCAAGCGCCGGCTGCGCGAAATCGACCGGCGCATCCGCTTCCTCACGAAGCGACTGGATCTGGCCGAGGTCGTGGACAGCAGCCGGCAGGAGAGCGTGGATCAGGTGTTCTTCGGCGCGACCGTCGAATACGGTACCGAGGACGGCGAGGCGCATACGATCACGATCGTCGGCATCGACGAGGTCGATCTCGACCTCGGTCACGTGAGCTGGGTTTCACCCGTCGCGCGGGCGCTCCTGAAGGCGAAGATCGGCGATCAGGTCACGCTGCACACGCCGGCTGGGCCGGAGCCGATCGACGTGCTGGACGTGCGATATCCGACGCCGCACGCCTGAATGAACCCCTTGTCGCAGAAATACAAAAAGGCACCCGAGGGTGCCTTTTTCAGCTGCAGTGCTGGCCGAGACGGCCAGCAGCGTGCTGCTTAGAAGCGGTGACGCATACCAACCGTCACAGCAACCTGGTCTTGCGTTGCCGAAGCGCCCGACAGGCCGTTCAGGAACGGGCCGATGTTGGCCGAGTTCGACGACACGTGTTGCCAGTCGCCTTGCAGGTAGACGTCGGTGCGCTTGGACAGTGCGTAGTCCGACTGCAGTGCGACCGTGTTGTAGTTCGGGTTCACGCCGCCGCCGAAGTTCGTACGCGTGTACGTGTACGCGCCAGCCAGGCTGAGAGCCGGGGTCAGAGCGTAACGGATGTTGCCTTCGAAGTTCTGGAAGCGAGCGCTGTTGGCAGCGAAGCCGATGCCGTTGGACGTACCCGACTGCGCAGCCGAGATGCCGCCGCCCACCGTGCCGCTCAGGTTCGTCTGCGTGTACACGAAGCCAGCCGTTGCCGGGCCGAACGTGTAGTTCACGCCGCCGCCGAACGTGCGCTGACGGCCGGCCAGGAACGTCCATTCGCCGGTTTGCGCGCCCGAACCCGAGATCGTGTTCGCCGGGTTGTTCATGTCGTTGTTCAGCTGCAGGTAGCCAGCCGCAACGTTCAGGCCGCCCCAGTTGTACGACGCGCCGAAGCTGTATGCACGGTTGTTCGCGAACTCGGTGCCGTTCGAGAACGAGTACGTACCGCCGAACTTGAAGCCAGCGTAGTTGACGCTGGAGTACTTGACCGTGTTGTTGAAACGGACCGAGTTGTTCAGGTTGTCGTTATCGAACGGGTGTGCAGCGATCGTGCCGCCGTATTGCGTGCCGGTGTTCGACAGCGGTGCGAGGTAGTCGACCACGGAGTCGTACTGACGACCGAGGGTGACCGCGCCGTACTGGTCGCTTGCGAGACCCACGAAAGCTTGACGGCCGAACATGCGGCTCGACTGCTTCGAGGTGCCGTTCATGATGCTGAAGCCGTTTTCCAACGTGAAGATGGCCTTCAGACCGCCACCGAGATCTTCAGCGCCACGCAGGCCCCAGCGGCTGCCGTTGACCGTGCCGCTCGTGGCTTGCCAGTTGCTGTGGCCGTGCTGGTTGTTCGTGTAGGTGATGCCGGCGTCGATCAGGCCGTACAGCGTAACGCTGCTTTGCGCGTGTGCAGCCGTTGCAAAAACGCCCGTCAGGGCGGCGACCATGAGAGTCTTTTTCATCTTTGTAAACTCCGAGAACAGAGGTGGGTTTCGTTGAACCCCGTTTGGGAAACCGTCCATGCGAAGCGCAGCGAGAGGCAAGTTCGCGTGGTACGAATTAATCCGTCTGAGACAATCCGTCCGAGTCGGTTTCCAGACAGGCAGAGTGTAGAGAGGGTGCTCGAAGAGGGGGTATTCCGAAATCCGCAATAAAGTATTGCGCTATCGGAAATGATTATCTCGCTCGTCTTAAGCCCTGCTGGTAAAGGCTTTGAGCGGATTTCCGGGGAAGGGGGTGAAACTGTCAACCGCTCGAGCGTTGTGCAATCGCTACAACAATTGACTGCGAAAAACGCCTTAAAGCGGTCTCAACTGATTATTGCGCCCAGCGTAACAGATGATTGTGCGCCGCATGCTTAATCGTCAGACGTGGGTGCGGCTATACTTCAATCGCTGCTTTCCGAAGCAGACTTTTTCGTTGACGAAAAAGATCTCCAAACCTTTGTCGGCGCGGCCTTTTCAGCCGCGCTTTTTTTTTGCCTGTCATCTGGCCACGTGCGGGCCACGCGCGCGACGCGTACCTTATTGGGTACCCGCTTGCGGCGGCTCAGACTGCAGGCTCCAGTCTTCCATTACGTAGTGCCTTGCGTCCATAGGGGAACACAGCAGGTTGTGCCAGTGGTCCCCGTGCCATGCGCCATAGGTTTCGGCTTCTTCAGCCGTGGGCGCAATCCCGTCCGTTTGTACGAGCCAGTGAATCCATCGCCGCAGAGCTGTCAGCATGATGACCTCCGATGCCGCTAACAATATGGATCATGAATTGAATGTATTACTCGAACAACCGGGAGAAACACTTACGTTTGACACTAATTGTTACAGTTCGGGAAAACTTCCCGGTAGGAATGACATGAGCGAGATAATCGGGTAAAAATGACGCAGAGCTATATATCGATTCGGTCCGCATATGATTTTCTTGCCGCTTTTTGATGCGTACCGCTTTTATCGCTGAATCGGGAATGCTGTTATAAAAAATTCGCTTGACTGGCGATTGACGTTCCCCGTATAACGGCAAAGCTGATTTTCGTTCTGCTGCAATTTCAAAACGTGGAATTCGCTGAAGCGGGACGGCGGGAATTGGCTGGATACGGCGTGAGGGTGATTACCCGCGTCATTAAAATCTCGAGGGAAACTGAAACATGGAAACCGGTATCGTCAAATGGTTCAATGATGCGAAGGGCTTTGGCTTCATCACGTCTGACGCTGGCGGCGACGATCTGTTCGCGCACTTCTCGGAAATCCGCGCCGACGGCTTCAAGTCGTTGAAGGAGAACCAGCGTGTGTCGTTCGACGTCAAGGTCGGCCCGAAGGGCAAGCAGGCCGCGAACATCCAGCCGCTGTAAGTACAGCGTGCGAGCGCTCGCTACGCGAACGCTCATGCGACACCAGGCCCCGGGCAAACCCCGGGGCTTTTTTATTTTTGACATATTGATGTTTAGCTAATTTACTGATCATGTTTTTACTCGCGGAATTAATCGGGAAAACCCTGGGAATCCGTGATTTGCCTGTTTCGGGTCTTCACTAAAAGCCAAAAGTCGCACTTATACCGCCGGGACCGTCGGCGCGTGGCGTCCAAACGGTGCATACTTGGGCCGTTTTCCATTTCCCCTGTCGTTTTCCCATGTTTGAATCCTCCTTGAGCGCCGCACAGCCCGCCGGCGACCTTCCCATCGTCTTCGTGGACCTCGAGACGACCGGCGGTTCGGTAGGCGAGCACCGCATTACCGAAGTTGGCGTGGTGGAGGTGGCGCAAGGGCAGGTGACACGATGGAGCACCCTCGTCGATCCCGGTCAGCCTATCCCGCCCTTTATCCAGCAACTCACCGGTATTACCGACCAGATGGTGCGCGGCGCGCCGCGCTTCGCCGAGATCGCCGCGGAACTCCATGGGCGGCTCGCCGGCAAGCTCTTCGTCGCGCATAACGCGGCCTTCGACCGCGGCTTTCTGCGCGCGGAGTTCGAGCGTGCCGGTTATTCCTTCAACCCCGACGTGCTGTGCACCGTGCGCCTGTCACGAGCGCTTTTTCCGGGCGAGAAGCGCCACGGGCTCGACGCGCTGGTCGAGCGCCACGCGCTCGTGCCGTCGGATCGCCATCGCGCGCTCGCCGATGCCGATCTCCTCTGGCAGTTCTGGCAGCGCCTGCCCGCGCTGGTGCCCGGGGAGGCGCTGGCCTCGCAGATCGAGCGCACGACGCGCCGTCACGTTCTGGCCGGCGACATCACCGACGAACTCATCGATACGGCGCCGGCAGGCCACGGCGTGTATGCGTTCTATGGCGAGAACGATGTCCCGCTCTATGTGGGGCGCAGCGTGCGGGTGCGGCAGCGTGTGCGCGCGCATCTATCGGGTGAGCGGCGCTCGTCGCGCGAACAACGGATGGCGCAACAGGTCCGCCGCGTGGAGTGGCGTGCGACCGGCGGCGAGCTTGGCGCGCGGCTGGTCGAGGCGCAATGGATCGCCACGCTCAAGCCCTCGTTCAATCGCGTGCCGCATGTGTCGAAGCGCGACCCCGCCGACCTCGGGGCGGCGCCCTGGCCATTCGGCGGCGCTGTGGTCGTGCTCGAGCAGGACGCGACGAATGGCGCCGACGTCTATCACCTGATCGATCGCTGGTGCTATGTCGGCGCCTTTCCGAGCACGGCCGAGGCCGAGGCGCTGGTGGACAGCAGCGCCGAGCGGGTGTTCGAGCTTGCGACCTGGCGCATCCTGCAGACGCACTTCGAGCGCGGCCTGCGCGTGCAGGTGCTGCTACCCTCCGAGGCCGACGGCCTCACGAGCGCGGCATAACAACCGCGCTTAGGCGACTCCGCCTACGCCGCCCGATTCGCACACGTGCTCCAGCGCCTGATTCATCGCATTCGCGCGCGCGGAGTCGTAGCGCGTCAGCTCCTTCCAGTTTGCAACAGTTCTTGCGACGCGCGCCGGGCAATCTGGCGCGCCGCGCAGCGGTTGTACGCGTGCAAGCGCGCCGATCAATTGTCCGGTGAGTCTGTCGAGTTGCGGGCGCGTCGCCGTGGCGAGATCCGGTGCCGGCTCGCTGGGCGCCTGGGAGGCACGCCACGTGTCGAATAACGACTTCTGCATTTGCGTGCTGGCATCGATCTGATCGCGGAAGAACGCACGCGCAAACGCGGGATCGACGCCGGCTGCCGTGGCGCGCTTCTGCACGTCGGCGAGCAGGGCGTCTTCGCGGGGAGTATCGGTGATCGGCTTGTGATGCTGCCATTTCCAGTGCGCGACCGGCTCGGCGAGCGCCAGCCGCTGCGAAACGAGCGCGACGAGGTTGATCAGGGCGGTGTCGTCACCGTCGGCGTGGACGGATGCGATCGGCAGGGCGAAGAGCAGCGCAGCAGCGCAACGTGCGCTCGCGCGGGTCAGCAAAGTCATCGAGTGGAAGCAAGACGCCGGCAAGGAAAACCGCAGCATAGCCGGTTATGGTGCGCTTGCGTCTAACGGTGTTGAGGTCGATTCGAGATGGCCGCATCGAGACGCGCACGTTCGAGCGCGCCGAATGCTAACCGCTACGGCGCAAAACTGCGCGCGCGGCATGACACGCGCGTCCCCCGAACTACGCGTGTCGCTATGCACACCAACGTGTGCAGCGAGCGTGAGCCCGCGAGCGCGTACGTGTGCTCTTCCCCGTCACTTCTGTTCGTGTGCCTTGCGTTGCTCGTCGAGAAATGCCCGCACGTGAGCGGGCAATTCATCGCCGAGAAACTCGACGGCCACCGGTTCCGGATCCGGGCTGAAGACTTGGTCCGGGGTCGGAATCCTTGGCGGTTTGGCGTCCATGATCTTTCTCCTATGTAAGCCGATTATCCGGCTCGGCACTTCTGCTGCGCTAGTCCCGCTTACGGTAACAGTGCTTTTCTCGCACGCCTGTTGCTTTCTTCGCACAGCGATACAAATGATTAACGGCGCGGGAATATAATTGTTGAGATGTCCTTCGCACTGCCGCATGCTGCGTGAATCGCGCAGGCTCCACGTTTCTCCCAACTCTCCCGCGCAGTGTCTGCTGCGGTCGCACAACGCCTCGATCGCGCTTCCCCCGGTTCTGGGCGCCGCGCAGGCCGTGCAGTCTTGCCGCGTTCGTCTTGCGCGGTGCCGCAAGCGCGGGCCGGTCCCTCCGGCTTCAGCTTCAGCGTGCAGACACCATTCGTTTACAACGGTCAATTATGATTAGTCGTTGACGTCGAAACGTTAATAAGAATTAAAACTATGTAAGCGACCGTTTCTATGCGATTGGACGATTAATACTTTGTTGTGCGTCATTTGGCCGCGATTTAATGATCGAACGTGCATAAATAGCCGCGCATTCGGGCTCGGCGTATTGATGCACTCCGATAATTCGTTACGTTTGGGCCTCCGGCGGCGCCGGCACACGCTGCACTTGAGCATGGTTCGCGGGCGTCGCGCGCACGTCCACCTGGCCATGAATGCGTGACTGGTGGCCGTCCGCGAACATGTAGTACGGAAACGGGTGGGCAGGCTCGGAGGCCGCGTCGAGACGCGCGACCAGTTCGGGGGCGAGCGTGAAGTCGAGCGCGCCCAGCGACTCTTCGAGTTGCGCGGCTTTGGTTGCGCCCACGATGATGCTCGCCACGCCGCGCTTCTGATACAGCCAGTTCAACGCCACCTGGGCCATGGGGCGGTTGGCCTCGTGCGCGACCCGCTCGAGCTCGGCGACGATCGCGAAGTTGCGCGCCGAGAGCTTGTCGAAGCCGGGCGGCGGCTTTGCCCCCATCGTCTGCAAGCGGCCCGCACCGCTCACGGCTTCGCTGGCCTGCGACGGCCGATATTTCCCCGACAGTACCCCCATGCCGAGCGGACTCCACGGCACGAGCCCCATGCCGAGTTGCGTCGCGAGATCGGCGAATTCGTGTTCCACGTTGCGTTCGATCAGGGAGTATTCGAGCTGCATGGCCGCCACCGGCTCGAAGCCGCGCCAGTCGGCCAGCGTCTGCGCGCGGCCCGCGTACCAGGCGGGCACGTCGGAGAGACCCACGTAGCGGATCTTGCCCGCGCGCACGGCGTCGTCCATGGCGCGCATCACTTCGTCGACGGGCGTCATGCGGTCCCACGTGTGCAGATAATAGAGATCGATGTAGTCGGTCCCGAGGCGCTTGAGCGAGCCGTCGAGCGCGCGCAGCAGGTTCTTGCGATGGTTGCCGCCGGCGTTCGGATTGCCCGCTTGCGCGTTGTAGGAATACTTGGTGGCGATGACGAGCCGCTCACGCAGACCGCGCGTCGCCGCGAAGCGCCCCACCCAGGTTTCGCTCGTGCCTTCTGTATAGAGGTCGGCGGTGTCGATAAAATTGCCGCCTGCATCGACATAGAGGTCGAAGAGTCGCTGTGCGGTGGCTTCGTCGGCGCCCCAGCCCCATTCGGTGCCGAACGTCATCGTGCCGAGGGCGATGGGGCTGACGCGCAGGCCCGAGCGGCCGAGCAGGGTGTAGCTAGCGAGTTTCATGGCGGTTTCCTCAAACAGTGAATGGCGAACGCGAACTCATCTTGCGCTATTCCTTTTTGTGGAAAAATCGGGTTCAACTGAAAGCACTGTGAAGCCCTGCTTCACAATGGAGGCATCATGGGCCCGGTTTCCACTCCACCGTTCGCGCCGGCCGCCGCGTCGGGACTGGCGGGACGCCTGCCCGCGCTGCTGGCGGTGGCGGCTGTCGCGCGCCATGGCAGCTTCACGCGTGCGGCGTCCGCCGCGGGATTCTCGACTTCGGCGTTATCGCAAACCGTGCGTGCGCTCGAAGCGCAACTCGGTGTGAGGCTCTTCAATCGCACGACGCGCCGGGTCGCGCTGACCGAGGCGGGCGCGCAGTTTCTCGCGCGCGTCCAGCCCGCGCTCTCACAGATCGAGGCGGCCTTCGATGCGCTCGACGCCACGCGCGACGCCCCGGCCGGCACGCTGCGCATCAACCTGCCGCGCGTGGCGAGCGAGTTGCTCGTCATGCCGCACCTCGTGGAATTCATGGCGCGCTATCCGCAGATCAAGCTCGAACTCGCGCTCGACGACGGTTTCGCCGATCTGGTCGGCGACGGCTTCGATGCCGGCATCCGTCTGGGCGAATCGGTTGCGCCGGGCATGGTGGCGGTGCCGATCGGCGGGCCGATTCGCATCGTCGTGGTGGGCTCGCCTGCATACTTCGAGCGTCGCGCTCGGCCCGTCACCCCAGACGACCTCGCCGCGCATGATTGCCTGCACTATCGCTTCGCGACGGGCGGCGTCTACCGCTGGGAGTTCGCGCAGCCAGGGGATCCTGGGCGCGTGTTCGATGTGGTCACCGAGGGCCGCTTCGTGACCAACGATCTGCGTACGATGGTGCGTGCCGCCGAGCAGGGCGTGGGTCTGCTGCACGTGATCGAAGACTACGTGCGTGCGCAGCTGGAGGGAGGCCGGCTCGTGCCGGTGCTCGAGCCGTGGGGTGCATCGTTTCCGGGGTTCTATTTGTATACGGCCGGGCGTGCGCAGTTGCCGCCCAAGCTGCGTGCGTTCATCGACTTTCTGCGCGAGAAGCGTGAGGGCGCCTAAGCTCACGTAACGCGAGGTGGGGCGATGGGATCAGATGATCGAAGGGATCAGGCACAGCGCATGGAGTGCCGTGCGCCGACGCCACAAAGCAAAAAGCCCAGTCCGAAGACTGGGCTTTTTGCTTGAATCCTGGTGCCGGAAAGAGGAATCGAACCCCCGACCTTCGCATTACGAATGCGCTGCTCTACCGTCTGAGCTATTCCGGCGTGCATCAGAGAAGAGAGATTATAGGAAAGTGCCGCGAACTATGCAAGCCCTTTCCTCGTCTTTTTCATTTTTTCGCTTCACGGTGGTAGCGCGTGACGCGCTCGACCTCGTTCTTCGAACCGAGGAACACGGCGACCCGCTCATGCAGGCTCTTCGGCTGGATGTCGAGAATGCGCTCTTCGCCGTTGGTCGCCATGCCGCCCGCCTGTTCGACGATGAACGACATCGGGTTCGCTTCGTACATCAGGCGCAGCTTGCCGGGCTTCGACGGGTCGCGCTTGTCGGCCGGGTACATGAAGATGCCGCCGCGGTTCAGAATGCGGTGCACATCCGCGACCATCGAGGCAATCCAGCGCATGTTGAAGTTCTCGCCGCGCTCGCCGTCCTTGCCGGCGTTCAGTTCGCCGATGTACTTCTGCACCGGCTCGTACCAGTGGCGTGCGTTCGACGCATTGATCGCGTATTCGCGCGTCTCTTCCGGAATGCGCATGTTGTTTTGCGTGAGCACCCACGAGCCCAGTTCGCGGTCGAGCGTGAAGCAGTTCACGCCGTGGCCGGTCGTGAGCACGAGCACCGTTTGCGGGCCGTACACGGCGTAGCCTGCGGCGACCTGCTTCGTGCCGGGCTGCAGGAACGATTCCTCGGTCGCCTGCTGGCCGTCCGGGCAGCGCAGCACCGAGAAGATCGTGCCGATCGACACGTTCACGTCGATGTTCGACGAGCCGTCGAGCGGATCGAACACGAGCAGGTATTCGCCCTTCGGATAGTTGGCCGGGATCGGGAAGAACGTTTCCATTTCCTCCGAGGCCATCGCGGCGAGGTTGCCGCCCCATTCGTTGGCGTCGAGCAGGATCTCGTTCGAGAGGATGTCGAGGTTCTTCTGCACTTCGCCCTGGACGTTCTCGCTGCCGGCCGTGCCGAGGGCGTCACCGAGCGCGCCCTTGCTGACGTTGAAGCTGATCGCCTTGCACGCGCGCGCGACGACTTCGATCAGGAGACGCAGGTCGGCGGGCAGGTTGCTGTGCTGGCGCTGCTGCTCGATCAGGTACTTGGTGAGGGTGGTGCGACGTTGCAAAGCCATTGCAGTACTCCGGATACGCTTAGGGATCTCGCAATTCTACCCGCTCGACTGTGACCGCCCGCCGCACAGCCGCGCAAAATAAAGCGCCGGGGCCCGGCCGGGTTGGCTGGCGCGGCTTTGGGCGCGGTGCCGGGTCGCTTCCCACCGCCAAAATAATCGTGAAAAAAAGCGCAAAAAAACCGGCGCGCAGGCCGGTTTCATGGGTCGCCGCGCGGCGCTGCTCAGGCGCCGCGCGGCGTGTGCCGCTTCGTCCGGTTTCGTCTGATCAAGCCAGCGCTTTTTCGACGATCTCGCGTACGTCGCGCGATTTGGCCTCAGCGGCGACGCGCTCGAGCGCCGTGCGCATCGCGTCACGCAGCGCGGGCGTGAAGCGGCGCCAGAGTTCGAGATTGCGGGCGAGGCGCGCCGCGACCTGCGGATTGAGCGCGTCGAGCGCGATCACCTGGTCGGCCCAGAAGGCGTAGCCCGAGCCGTCGGCGGCGTGGAACTGCGCGGGGTTCGCGGCGCAGAAGCTGAAGATCAGCGAGCGTGCGCGGTTCGGATTCTTGATGTTGAACGCCGGGTGGCCCATGAGCGCGCGCACCGTCTCGATGGTCGGACGTTGCGCCGTGCCCCGTTGCGTGGCTTGCAGCGCGAACCACTTGTCGATCACGAGCGGTTCCTTCTCGAAGCGTGCGTAGAAGTCTTCGAGCGCGCGGCGCGCGACGTCGCCGCCCGTGGCCGCCTGCACGTTCAACAGCGCCGAGAGCGCCGCCGAACGGTCGGTCATGTTGTTCGCGGCGTCGTATTGCGCCGTGGCGAGTCGCACTGCTTGCGCAGAATCGTCGAGTTCCGAGAGATAGGAGAGCGCGAGGTTCTTCAACCCGCGGTGCCCAGCGGCCTCGGGCGTCGGCTCGTATGCGCCCGGCGTGACATTGCGTTCATAGGCGGCGAGCCATTCGCCTTGCAGCGCCGTTGCCAGTTGCTTGCGCACGAACTGGCGCGCGGCATGCACGGCGGCCGGATCGGATTCGGTCATCTGCTCGGCGAGATACGTCTCCGAAGGCAGCATGAGCGCCAGCTCGCGGAACGACGGCGAGAGCGATTCGTCGGTCAGTACGCGGCGGAACGCATCGACGAGCGCGTCGTTGATTTCGAGCGGCTGGCCCGCGGCGGCGCGTCCGGCGAGCGCGAGCAGTTCGCGCGTGGCGAGGCGCTGGCCCGCTTCCCAGCGATTGAACGCATCGCTGTCGTGCGCGAGCAGGAACGCGAGTTCGTCGTTGCCGTAGTCGTAGTCGACGATGACCGGCGCCGAGAAGTTGCGCAGCAGCGAGGGCAGGGGCTTGGCCATCACGTCGGCGAACGTGAAGGTCTGCTGCGTGTCGGTCAGCTCCAGCACGCGCGTCGTGCCGTGCGCGTCGGCTTCGCCTTCGAGGCGCAGCGGCAGGTCCGCGCCGTCCGCGCCGATCAGGCCGATCGCAAACGGAATGTGCAGCGGGCCCTTTTGCGTTTCGCGCGCGGCGGGCGAGCCGTTGGCGTAGCCCTGCGTGAGCGTCACGCTGTAGCAGCGCGTGCCTTCGTCGTAGCTCGTGCTCACGCTCACGCGCGGCGTGCCCGCCTGGCTATACCAGCGTTCGAATTGCGCGAGGTCGCGGCCGTTGGCGTCGGCCATCGCGGCGCGGAAGTCGTTGCAGGTCACGGCCTGGCCGTCGTGGCGCTGAAAGTACAGGTCCATGCCCTTGCGGAAGCCGTCGCGTCCGAGCAGCGTCTGATACATCCGCACGACTTCCGCGCCTTTTTCGTAGACGGTCATCGTGTAGAAGTTGTTGATCTCGACGTAGCTCTCGGGGCGCACCGGATGTGCCATCGGGCCTGCGTCTTCGGCGAACTGCATCTGGCGCAGCACGCGCACGTCTTCGATGCGTTTGGTCGCGCGCGCCGCCTCGTTCTCGTCGCCGCCCGACATCGCCGCCGAGAACTCCTGGTCGCGGAACACCGTGAGGCCTTCCTTCAGGCTCAGCTGGAACCAGTCGCGGCAGGTCACGCGGTTGCCGGTCCAGTTGTGGAAGTACTCGTGGCCGACCACGGCCTCGATGTTGGCGAAGTCGACATCGGTGGCCGTTTCCGGATTCGCGAGCACGTACTTCGTATTGAAGATGTTGAGCCCCTTGTTCTCCATCGCGCCCATGTTGAAGTCGCTCACGGCGACGATCATGAAGCGGTCGAGATCGAGTTCGAGGCCAAAGCGCTGCTCGTCCCAATGGATCGAGTGAATGAGCGAGTCCATCGCGTGGCGCGTCTTGTCGAGATCGTGCGGCTCGACCCAGACCTGCAGCAGCTTTTCCTTGCCCGAGCCGCTCTGGATGCGCTCTTCCAGCGCCACGAGCTTGCCCGCCACGAGCGCGAACAGATAGCTCGGCTTGCGGAACGGGTCTTCCCATTTCGCATAGTGACGGCCATCGGGCAGCTCGCCTTCGGCGATCAGGTTGCCGTTCGAGAGCAGCACCGGGTACGCGGTTTTGTCTGCGCGCAGCGTGACCGTGTAGGTCGCCATCACGTCGGGCCGGTCGAGGAACCAGGTGATGCGGCGAAACCCTTCGGCCTCGCACTGCGTGAAGAAGTTGCCGCTCGACACGTACAGGCCCGAGAGCGTGGTGTTGGCGGCGGGCGCGCATGCGCCGGTGAGCGTGAGCTCGAAAGCTTTGGGCACGTTCTCGATCGTGAGCCCGTGTTCGTGCGCGCGCACATTCGCGTAAGGCTTGCCGTCGATCGCCGCGCCGATGAATTCGAGCTGCTCGCCCATGAGTTCGAGATGCGCGGTGGGTTGCGCGTCGGGATTGCGACGCACGCGCAACGTGCTCTTGACGATCGTGCGCTCGGGCACGAGGTCGAATTCGAGGTCGACGGTATCGATCAGAAACGCGGGCGGCGCGTAGTCTTCACGGCGGATCACGGTGGGCGTGGCGGTATCGGACATGGTCTGGATAGGGGCGTGTCGGATCGGGGTGGATCGATCGGTGTGGATCGCTCGGTGTTGATCGCTCGGTGTTGATCGAATGGGCCGGCCGCGGCGGCGTGTGCGCCCGCCGGGCGCTGCCTGCCGTCGCGGGAGCGCGGCGGATCGCCCCATTGTACAAAGGCTCGGGCCGCTTTGTCCGTCGGGGCCCGGTCGCCGAACTTTCGCGCCGCGCCGCGAGTCAGTATGATCAGGCCCTGCCGCGCGGCTGGCTGAACGCAAAACAGGACACGACCGGCGTGGAATGCGCACGGATCGGACACGGAATAAGCGCGGCGCAAAGATCGTATCGGAGAGAGCGGCCCCCACGACTGCACTTTTCCAACTGAAGCAATACTGCTACGAGAAGACCATGATGCACGACAGATGGACCCGCCGCGCCCTCCTGATGCTGGCGGCGCTCGCCCTCACGCTCTCCGGCTGCACGACTTACGTGACGAGCCAGGTGACCGCCTTCTCCGCATGGGACGGCGCCAGCGACGCCACGCGTACCTTCGCATTCAAACGCAGCCCCGAGCAGAACCAGAGCATCGAGCAGAGCACCTACGAGCAGTTCGTCGCCAACGGGCTCGCCATGCACGCGTTCCGCCTCGTGGCCGAGCCGCAGGCGCGCTATCTCGTGGGCCTCGCCTACGGCAGCCGCACCGACACGGTGACGGTCGCGCAGCCCGTGTTCTACAACCCCTGGCCGGGCCCGTACTGGGGGCCGTGGAACCCGTGGGGTGCATGGGGACCGTACCAGCCCGCCTACGTGAACCAGAGCTATCCCGTGTATTCGCATGCGCTCGCCATTCGCATCACGGAAAAGGCGAGCGGCAAGGAGGTCTATAACGTGCAGGCGCGCACTTCGGGCGACGATCCCTCGCTCGTACGCGTGATGCCCTTTCTCGTGCAGAGCGCGCTGGGGAATTTCCCGCTGGCCAACGGCACGGTCACGGAGGTCAAGATCCCGGTCGGCAAGAACGGCGGCGCGCCGAACGAGACCGCTGCGGTTCCGGCGGGTGCGGGGCAGGGCGGTACGGCCGCGACGGGGAGCGCGCCGGCAAAATAGGCACGCTTCGCCTTGCCCGCCCACCAGGCGACGCGTCGGAACTTCTGTCCGGCGCGTTTTTTTTGCCATGCGCAACAGCACGTCAGAACTCCTCGCCGAGAATCGCGAGCACGCCGAGTACGGCGAACAGCACCGCCGCGA
>NZ_JBFRCL010000020.1:0-137999 GCF_040965695.1 Paraburkholderia sp. BR10937 | reverse complement strand
CAATGCCTCGCAGGATTCGGCTCATACGGTCGAACGCAGTGTCGATGCCGGCAGCGTGGCAACTCACGTTCGCCCTTTGGGAATTGACTATCCTCCGGATATTTTTTCGTTATCGCATGTTGCGATTCCATTTCCCGTGACGGATGCACTCTACGGCATCGAGCCGGGCGACGACGAGAACTTCAATGTCAACCTTGGCACGCTCGCGCCGCGCGGAGAACGCGGCACGTTGATTCTGACGCTCGACTCGATGTTCCGGATTGCATCGAATCCGTTCTTCCCGTATCTCCTGCAACGCATCGACGAGGGCATCGGCAAGATGCCTCCTCCAGTTGTCGATTCACCGAGGCGCACTCATGAGACCGCTGCCGGGAAGCCGGAGGATCCCGCAGAAGCGTTGAGGGAACTGGAGCAGGCCGGAGATGATTACGACGAGCCGTAAGCCGACGGCTGCAACCGCAACTCGACTGGAAGAATCGACAGCATCCAGACACCGGTCGGCCGACCTTGTTACTGAGCCCGGTTTGTCCGATGATACGGGCAGGGTGCGCAAGCTCGCATGGGGCCGCCGCGGCCACCGGCTGGCCAGACGTACTCGTGCAGTACCAGCGCCTGTTGAGTGTTACGTCATACCCGGAGACGAGCACCGTGAACATGACCCGATTGCTGCTTGGCAGCATCATGCTTTTCGTGGTGGGCACGGTGTTGCAGCTGGTATGGCCGCTGGCGCAGGCGGCGTCGTATCACCACTTCGCGGACCAACGCGCGCTGGGCTTGATACCGCATGCAGCGGACGTGCTGTCGAATCTCGTCATTCTGGCGGCAGGGATCGCCTGCCTCAGTTGGGCGAAACGAAATGCGTCGCGGCAGCCGCCAAAATTCCCCGGCATGGTAGTCGCCGGATTCGGGCTCGTGCTAACCGCAATCGGGTCGGCCTACTATCACTGGGCACCTTCCGACGCGACGCTCGTCTGGGATCGCCTGCCGATGACGATCGTCTTCGCCGGCATACTGGCGATGCTCTGGACGTCGAACACCGGGCAGCGCGTGGGCTGGGTACCGTTGCTAATCCTGGTTGCCGTATCGCTAGGCACGATCGAGTACTGGCTCGCACTCAACAGCCTGTGGCCGTACGCGATCCTGCAGTTCGGCGGGCTCATGTTCATCGTCGGCTTGACGCTCACGCGCAAGGTGGACAGCGTATTCGGCTGGACGATGGTGATCGTTTTCTACGGGGCGGCCAAGATCTTTGAGAGCCTTGACTGGCAGGTGTGGGAACTCACTCGCCACGTGATCGCGGGGCATGCGCTGAAGCACATATCGAGCGGCCTGGCCGGTGCCGCTCTGATTCTGGTGGCGAACGCGGCACCGCGCTTCGCAGTCGGCACGGTTCCACCGCAGCCGGGAGCGATCGACCATTCCCGGTCGCCGCGTTGACGTGTTCGGATGACAAAGTTTCCGGTGGCCGCCAGGATGGAGCCGGACACGCCGCTGGGATACTCGCCTTCTTCGAGCGCGCTCTGGTGAGGCGCGCGCTATCCAGGCTGGCGTCCGTCTTCCCAGCGCGGGTCCGCGGTAATCTGCACAATGAGCCGGCTTTCCAGCGGATTCGCGCTGAGCGTTTCCCAGATGCGTTCGCGCAATTCGTCCTGCGAGGCGAGATCGCTTAGCGTGGACGTTGCGCCGACGAGCACGCTGACTTCGACAAAATTGCGCCGGCCCGCCTGGATGACGTGTGTGTGATGGCGCAGAATGCCAAGTTCGCGTTCGAGCTTCGAAAGCACCATTTCGATCTCCGATCGCGGATTGTTCTCGTCGGGGCTCATGTGAAGCAATTCAGCAAAGCTCGTGCTCACGATCTTCACTGGCGCAAAGAGAAAAATCAGTGAGAGCCCCGCGGTCATTGCACTGTCGACGTAGCGCGCCCATAGATAGTGAAAGCTTTCGGGCAATATCGAATACACGAAAAAGCCGAGCAGTGTGGCTGCGCTGAACGAGAATTTCATGATCCATTTCCAGCCGTCGGTTTTGAGCAGCTTGGAATTGATCTGCGCAGCCGCGCGCTTTTTATAGATCACCATGGCAAAGCTGATCACGCAACTCGCGGCGCTGATCAGCATGACGCCTTGCGCATTCACCACGTGGCCGCCCGAACGTATCCCCTCAATCCCGTTCACGAAGCCATATACGCAAACGACCAGCATCATGAGCCCGTTTATGCCGTTCACGAGCGGCTCGAGGAACCAATACCCATATTCGAAGCGAGTAGTCGCGGGCCGGCTCACCACGGTGGCCACGAGCAATCCAAGCGCGGAACTCACGAGGTTGAGCAGATAGAAAATGGCGGTGAGCAGTAGCGTATCGGATTGCACGAAGAAGCCATAGCCGACGTTGGCCGCGAAACCCAGGCACACGACGTAAATGGAAACCTTCATCGTGCGCTGCTCGACCGCTGCGAGCCGCGCCTTGCGGAGCGCATAGCTGATAGGCATGGTTCCTCGCTGTCGAACGTTGGGATGCAGGAATGGCGGCGAGCGCAGTCACGAGGCCGATGGATGCGGGCAGGCGCAGTGGCGCGCGGCTAACGCCACGCCGAGGTGCTCAGCCCGACGATCGCGGCGAGTCCTCCGCCCATCACCACGAGAAACGCGCACCACTCGGGCCGCGAAAATAGCGCCTCGCCACGCTCGCGCCGCGCCCACATGTACAGCAGGCTGCCGGGTCCATAGAGCAGTGCGGACATGACGAGCAGTTCCAGCCCGCAAGCGTAAAGCAGGAACAGTGTATAAATCGTGGCGATGCCCGCTGTGGCATAGCGCAGGGTGCGCGTTCGCGCATTCATGGCCGATTGCGGCAGTGCGCGGATGGCCTTGAGCCCGAAGGTCGCGACGAAGAAGTAGGGGATGAGTGCCATCGCGCTCGTGAGGCGCAGCATGAGCGAGAAGGCGTCGGTGGACCAGTATGTGCTGATGACGAAGGCCTGTACCACGCCGCTCGTGAGCCAGATCGCGGTGGTGGGAAGCTGCCGCGCGTTGCGGCGCGCGAAGATGGCCGGCATGGCGTCCGCCTTCGCGCTGGCATACAGCACTTCTGCGCAGATCAACGACCATGCGAGGTAGGCGCCGAGCACGGAGACGATCAGCGCACCGCCGATGAACACCACGCCAGGCGGACCGACGACGGCGCCCAGCACCGACGCCATCGAAGGTTGCCGCATGACGGCGATATCCGCGCGCATGAGATGCGCGTAGGGCAGCAGCGTCACGAGCACGAGCAGCAACAGCACGAAGGCGAAGCCGAGTATCGTGGCGGCGCCCACGTCCGAGCGCTTTTTCGCGTAGCGCGAATACACGCTTGCGCCTTCAACGCCGAGAAACACGAATACCGTCACGAGCATGGTCCCTTTTACCTGCGGGGCAAGCCCACTAGCGCTTTGAGCGAGATTGTCCGTGAATGGCTCCGCTCTTGCATAGACACTCAAAATGCCGATAAAAACGAAAATGGGCAGAATTTTGACGACCGTGAGAATCGCATTGATGAGCGTGGCCTGCTGAATGCCGCGCAACAGCATCCAGTGAAATGCCCATATGCCGACTGACGAAACCGCAATGGCAATCGGCGTATTGCCGTTTCCAAATGCCGGCACGAATGCGCCGAGCGTGGACTTGATCAGCACCCAATAAGAGACATTGCCGAAGCAACCGGCCATCCAGTAGCCGAACGCGGAGAGAAAGCCGGCGTAGCCGCCGAAGCCGTCACGTGCATAAGCAAAGATGCCGGAGTCGAGGTCGGGCCGGATTTCGGCGAGAAGCTGGAAGACGCGGGCCAGCATATACATGCCGCCTCCCGCAATGCACCATGAGATGACGGCGGCCGTCGGGCCCGCCTCGAGCGCGAAGTTGCGCGGCAGCGAATAGATGCCGGCGCCGACCATGGAGCCCACGACCATGGCCGTCAGGACCGGCAGCGACAACTTCTGGTCATCCGTCGATTTCATGTTCGAGCCTTTTTCTGATCTTTGACCGGTCGTAATGCGAACGCGGGAAATCGCGGATAAAAAATGCGCGCCACATTGAATTGATGAACTATTCTCGAACGAATGTCACGTTGAATACGTCATTTGCGAATCGTATTCCATAATGTTCGTCAGGTGTCCCGAGGGTGGAAAGCAAAAGGAGAATTACCGGGAACGTGTTGGCTGAATGTTCGCTAATGACCCTATGTGTAATCGTTAGCAAACAGATCGAATGAATTAGCGAATCCGCAATGCGCCGCATTAGGGGAATCTCATGCGATATCTCGCCGCAACAGTTCTTGGCTCCGCAGTTGCTTCGCTCGCGCTTTCCGGCTGTGAGGCGCCGACTTCGGGCTCTGTCTTCACGCCGGCCCAGGCGCAGCAGGTGTTCGTGGTCGAACTCGGTGCGGTCGAATCCGTTCGACCCGTCACTATCCAGCCGGGCCCAACGGGCATCGGCGCGATCACCGGTGGCGCGCTTGGCGGCATCGCGGCAGGCAGCAACATCGGGCGTGGCACGGGCGCCGTTGCAGCGGGTATCGGCGGCGCCGTGCTGGGCGGCGCGGCAGGCAACGCCGTGGAGCAGCGCATCACGCAGCGGCAAGGCCTTGAAATCGTCGTGCGCCTGGATTCGGGACAACTGATATCGGTGGTCCAGGATTCGGATCAGCAATTCGTCCCCGGTGATCGTGTGCGTGTGCTGATGGGCAACAACTCGGTGCGCGTGACGCGGTGATACCGCTCGCGCCGGAAGCCTGAGCGGCGGCGCAACGGTGCGCCGGCCGCGCGATAAAACGAAGTTCCGAACCAAGCGAGGAGACCGATGGCCGATACCGAGCAGAAGATGAGTCGCGTGCAGTTGACCGCGATGGTAGTCGGGGGCATGGTGGGCGCCGGGATTTTTTCTCTGCCGCGGACCTTCGCCAATGCAACGGGGCCGGTCGGCGCGGCGATTGCGTGGCTCGTGGCGGGCGTGGGCATGTACACGCTCGCACGCGTGTTTCAGGCGCTCGCGGAGCGCAAGCCGAAACTCGACGCCGGCGTGTTCGTCTATGCCAAAGAGGGCTTTGGCGACTACCCCGGCTTCCTCTCGGCGTTCGGTTACTGGATCGGCAGTTGCATCGGCAACGTGTCGTACTGGGTGCTGATCAAGTCCACGCTGGGCGCGTTTTTCCCGATTTTCGGCGACGGCAATACGGTCACGGCCATCGTCGTCGCGTCGATCGGCATCTGGCTGTTTCACTTTCTCATCCTGCGCGGCGTGAAGCAGGCCGCGTTCATCAACACCATCGTGACCTTCGCCAAGGTCATTCCGATCGTGGTGTTCATCGTCATTCTCCTGTTCGTCTTCAAATACGGGACCTTCCACCTGAACATCCAGTCTGCGGCGCAAGAGGGCGGCCTCATCCAGCAGATTCGCGCCACGATGTTCGTGACCGTGTTCGTGTTCATCGGCATCGAAGGCGCGAGCGTGTATTCGCGCTATGCGAAGGAGCGCGCGGACGTCGGACGCGCAACGATCTTCGGCTTCGCCGGCGTGACCACGCTCATGGTGCTCGTTTCGATGTTGCCTTTCGCCGTGCTGCCGCGCGGGGACGTGGCGGGCATGCGCCAGCCCTCCATGGCGGCCGTGCTCGAAAGCGTGGTCGGTCCGTGGGGCGGGATTTTCGTGAGCATCGGGCTGATCGTTTCCGTGCTGGGCGCATATCTGGCGTGGTCGCTCATCTGCGCCGAGGTGATGTTCGCGGCGGCGCGCAATCAGGACATGCCGGCCATTTTCGCGCGCGAGAACGCCAACAACGTGCCGGCCAACGCGCTCTGGATCACCAACATCGTCGTGCAGTTGCTGGTCGCGAGCACGTACTTCTCGCGCGATGCGTTCTCGCTGATGCTCAACCTCACGAGTTCGATGTCGCTGATTCCGTATCTGTTCGTCGCCGCCTACGGGTTCATGGTTTCGAACCGCGGCGAGAGCTACGAGGTGCGGCCCGAAGAGCGCAAGCGCGATCTCGTGCTGGCCTCGGTCGCCGTGATCTACACGTTGTTCATGATCGTTGCCGGCGGTCTCAAGTTCATCCTGCTGTCGGCGATTCTTTACGCGCCTGGCACGGTGCTGTATTTCCTCGCGCGGCGCGAGCGCAAGCTGAAGGTTTTCCAGCGTGCGAGCGACTGGGTCATTTTCATCGTGGCGGCCGTCGCGGCCATCGTAGGCGTCGTTGCGCTGGCCACGGGCACCATGGCGGTCTAACGAGAAACGAGCGGAGATCGATATGTCCAAGGCGAAGGGCGGTGGCAAGAGTGACAAGGGCGCAAAGGCAGAGAAGGTAGAGAAGGCAGAGAAGGCAGAAAAGGCGGAGAAAGCCACGAAGGGCGGCAAGACAAAGGCGAAGGACGAGCGCCCGCTCGGCGTGTATTCGGAGGTCGGGCAACTGCGCAAGGTGATGGTGTGCGCGCCCGGCATGGCGCACTCGCGTCTCACGCCGAGCAATTGCGACGAGTTGCTGTTCGACGACGTGCTGTGGGTCGACAACGCGAAGCGCGACCATTTCGACTTCGTCACGAAGATGCGCGACCGCGGCGTCGAAGTCGTGGAAATGCACAACCTGCTCGCCGAAACCGTTGCCGTGCCCGAAGGCAAGAAGTGGATTCTCGACAATCAGATCGTGCCGAACCAGGTCGGGCTGGGGTTCATCGACGAACTGCGCAGCTACCTGGAAGGGCTCGACGATCGCAAGCTGGCCGAGACCTTGCTTGGCGGCCTCTCGATCCACGATTTCCCCGAATCGCATGGCGGCGCGGCGCTCAAGGTCGTGCGCGAAGCGGCCGGATCCACCGAATATCTGCTGCCGCCGCTGCCGAACACGATCTACACGCGCGACACCACCTGCTGGATTTACGGCGGCGTGACGCTCAATCCGCTGTACTGGCCCGCGCGGCACGAGGAAACGATTCTTGCCGCGGCGATTTACCAGTTTCATCCGGACTTCGCGGGCAAGGTCAACGTGTGGTGGGGCGACCCCACGCAGGATCACGGCATGGCGACGCTCGAAGGCGGCGATGTCATGCCCATCGGCAACAAGACCGTGTTGATCGGCATGAGCGAGCGCACCTCGCGCCAGGCGATCAGCCAGCTCGCCGCCACGCTGTTCAAGAAGGGTGCCGCCGAGCAGGTGATCGTGGCGGCGATGCCGAAAATTCGCGCGGCGATGCACCTCGATACGGTCTTCACGTTCGCCGATCGCGACTGCGTGCTGATCGCGCCGGATTTCCTCGCGCAGACCCGCACCTTCACGTACCGGCCCAGCGATCAACCGGCGGGCGTGGAGCTGCGTCAGGAGAAAAAGTCCTTCGTCGAGGTGGTGAGCGCGGCGCTCGGCATCAAGAAAATGCGCGTGGTGGAAGCGGGCGGCAACGACTATCAGCGCGAACGCACGCAGTGGGACAGCGGCGCGAACCTCGTGTGTACCTCGCCCGGCGTGGTGTTTGCCTACGACCGCAACACCTATACGAACACGCTGCTGCGCAAGGCCGGCATCGAGGTCGTGACCATCGTGGGTGCGGAACTGGGGCGTGGGCGCGGCGGCGGCCATTGCATGACGTGCCCGATCATCCGCGATGCGGTGGACTTCTAGCGTCGCAGGGCGAGGAGATCGTTGCGGGCGCAAGCAATGGCGTCCCGGCCGCGCCGCAATGGTGCCGGATCGAGGGGCTTGCGAAGCCGAGGCTTTCAAAGCTTACGGGCATGCGGACTGCTGTCGGGTCCTGTGGGGTGCGCCATGCGCGCACCTCGCCCCCATCGCAACCATCTGATCCCCGATCATGGACGATTTCCTCAACCGCCTTTTCCATCTGCAACCCTCGCTGCTCGCCACGATGACGCACGACGTCATGAATGTGATCGTCGCCGTGCTGATACTGGTGGTCGGCTGGTGGGTTTCCAATCGCGTGGCGCACGTGTTCGCGAGCATGCTGGCGCACTCGCACGCCGATCCCACGCTCGCGCCGATGCTCGCAGGCATGGCGGCGTGGACTGTGCGCGTGATTGCGCTCGTCGCCGCGCTCAGCGAGGTGGGCATCGCGACGGCTAGCGTCCTCGCCGCGCTGGGCGCCGCCGGTCTCGCCATCGGCCTCGCACTGCAAGGCACGCTGCAAAACATCGCCGCCGGCATCATGCTGCTGATGCTGCGCCCGTTTCGCGCGGGCGACGTGATCGAAGGCAGTGGCGCGGCGGCGGGCATCGTGTGCGAGGTGGGGCTGTTCACCACACGCATCGAGCGCGGCGACGGCAATGTCGTCTTCGTGCCGAACAGCCAGATCTGGAGCAATCCCGTCATCAACTACAGCAGTGGCGGCACGCAGCGTATCGACGTCACGGTCGATCTCGCGCGGCGCGACCAGGTGGACGCCGCGATCGGCAAGCTCAAGGAGATGGTGAGCGCCGAACCGCGCGTGCAGGGCGGCACGACGCTCGCGCCGACGGTCGCCGTGGACAGCTACCCGTCCGGCGGCGGCGCGCGTTTGCTGGTGCGCGCATGGGTGCGCAACGCCGATGCGCAATATGCCGTCGACGATATACGCGGACATGCACGCGAAACACTGGCCACAGCGGGACTCGCCGTGGCAGGTAACGCGCGCATGGCGGGCGACCATGCGGCGCTCACGCGCTCGTGAGCCGTTGCATAAACGCAGCGCTAGAGCACGTTGAGCATGGCGAGCGCGCTTTCCTGCAGATGCGGCAGGACGCGCTGGAGAGCGGCCTCAGGACTTTCGTCGCCCATCGGCATGTTGGTGCTGAGCGCGGCGACCACCTCGCCGTTGCGATTCCTGAGCGGCACGGCAATGCCGCGCACGCCCACCTGCAACTGCTGCTCGATGAGCGCATAGCCGTCCACGCGCGCGCGCCCGATTTTCTCGCGCAGCCGCGCGCCGCTCGTGATGGTGTGCGGCGTGAAGGGCGACAGCTCGACCGCATCGAGCCACGCTGACACCGCGTCCTGGTCGGCCACGTGCGCGAGCAGCACCACGCCCGGCGAGATGAGCGGCGCGGGCACGCGCGCGCCGAGCACGAAGCCCGTCGTCATCACGCGCGACACGCCGTTGCGCGCGATCACGACGAGGTCCCAACCGTCGAGCACGCTCACATAGGCCGATTCGTTGAGCGTCGCGCTCAGCTGCTGCAGATAGGGCTGCACGGTGCGCGGCAGACGCGCCGAATCGAAGTAAGACCAGCCTACGCGCAGCACACGCGGCGTGAGGCCGTACAGGCGGCCGTCCGTGTACACATAGCCCAGCGATTCGAGCGTGAGCAGATAACGGCGCGCGGCGGTGCGCGAGAGGCCCGTGCGCTCGGCCGCCTGGGTGGGCGTCATGCGCGCGTGCTCGCTGTCGAAGGCTTCGAGAATCGCGAGGCCTTTTTCGAGCCCGGCAATCCAGTCGCGCCGGTCCAGTGGCGGTTTCTTCATCGGCGTGCAAGAGCCTGTGCTGCACGGTGGCCAAAACAATGGAAAAAGCCGCAGGCGCCAAACGCCTGCGGCTTGCGAGCGAACGATCGGCTCCTGCTCACTCCGGTTTCATGCGCGCCGCCACGATCAGCGAGATCAGGCAGCCAATCGCGAGGTACGCGGCGACGAGGTGCCACGAACCGCCGCCAAAGCCCACCAGCGCCACGGCGATGAACGGCGTGAAGCCGCCGCCCACCACGCTCGCGAACTGGTAGCCCACGCCCGCGCCGCTGTAGCGGTACTCGGCGCCGAACAGTTCGGTGAAGAGCGGCTGCTGCACGCTCACGACCATGTCGTGGGCGATGTTCGCGAGCATCACGGAGAAGATCACGATCCAGAGCGTGGCCCGTGCTTCGAGCGCGAGGAAGAACGGCACGGCGCTCAAGAGACCGATGAACGCGCCGATCAGATAGATGCGGCGCAGGCCGAGGCGATCGGCGAGCCACGCGAAGCAGGGGATCGTCACGCAGGACAGCGCGCCGACGAACAGGCCGATGCCGAGAAACAGATCGCGCGACATGCCGAGGTTGCTGGTCGAATAGCTCAGCGCGAAGGCGGTCACGATATACATCGTGAAGAGTTCGGCCAGGCGCAGCGCGACGATATACAGGAACGCCTTCGGGTGGCGCGTGAGCGCTTCGAGCACCGGCATCTTGAGCTTGCGATGGCCGTGCTCGACCTTCTCGACGAACTCGCGCGACTCGTCCATGCTCGAGCGCACCCACAGGCCCACGAGCACGAGCACGACGCTGAAGAGGAACGGCAGACGCCAGCCCCACGAGCGGAACGCCGCGTCGCCGAGCAGGTGGCTCAGCAGCGCCACGAGGCCGGTGGCGAGCACGAGGCCCACGCCGTAGCCCACCTGCACGCCGCTGCTATAGAACGCCTTCTTGCCGTGCGGTGCGCTTTCCACGGCCATCAGCGCGGCGCCGCCCCATTCGCCGCCCACGGCGAAGCCTTGCAGCGCGCGCATCGTGACGAGCAGCACGGGCGCCCACCAGCCGATGGTCGCGAAGGCCGGCAAGAGACCGATGGCCACGGTGGACAGGCCCATCATCATGACGGTCAGAACGAGCATGCGTTTGCGGCCGAGCCGGTCGCCGAAGTGGCCGAACACGACGCCGCCGAGCGGCCTGAAGAGGAAGCCCACGCCGAAGGTCGCGAAAGCGGCGAGCGTGCCCATGGTCCTGCCGACCTGCGGAAAGAACGCCACGTTGAACACCAGCGCGGCGACGATGCCGTAGAGCAGGAAGTCGTACCAGTCGACGACCGCGCCGACGAAGCTGCCGAGCGCCGCCTTGCGGGCCTGGCTGCGCGACGGCGCGAGAGGGGCGGCGTCGGGCGAGCCGGTGGTGTCGAGGCTTGGGGTCATCAGTTGTCTCCAGACTGTTGCGCATGTGCCATGCTGCGGTATTCACGATATGCGCTAAACGTGAGACGCAGCATAGGGCGGCGTGCGCGGTCCGGCAATGCGTGGCTGCGCCGTTTTGCGCGATTATCGCCCAACTGCGTGCGATTATCGAACGCTTTGCGGGTTTGCACCGAGATGGCGCGTGGACCTCCCGCGCACGGCGGTCTTCGTCTAAATGAACGAACTGGTTAAAATCGGCGTGCCTCATTTGCCAGATTCGCCCCTCGAAGTTTGCTGCGGGGCGGCGAGGTGGCCGTTTCAGCGCTTGCGTCAGGAGCCTATTGCATGTCCAGCCCCGCTAATCCTCCGCCGCAGGCGGACAATCCGCTCGGCATGGCCGGCCTCGAGTTCGTCGAGTTCGCCGCGCCCGAGCCCGCCGACCTCGGCCGCCGTTTCGAGCAGTTCGGCTTCAAGGCGATCGCGCGTCACGTGAGCAAGGCGGTCACGCTCTACCGCCAGGGCGAGATGAACTTCCTGCTGAACGCCGAGCCCGACTCGTTCGCCGCGCGCTACGCACAGGAGTACGGTATGGGCATCTGCGCGATCGGCGTGCGCGTCGACAATGCGAGGCGCGCCTTCGAGCACGCCATCTCGCTCGGCGCATGGGCGTTCGAAGGCGAGCGCCTCGGACCCGCGGAGCTGCACATTCCCGCGATCCAGGGCATCGGCGATTCGCACCTCTATTTCATCGACCGCTGGCGCGGCCGCGGCGGCCAGCGCGGCGGCGTGGGCGACATTTCGATCTTCGACATCGACTTCCGGCCCATCGACGTCGCCACGGCGCATACCGATCTCGATCACGGCGGCACCGGCCTCACGCGCGTCGACCACCTCACGCAAACGGTGGGGGCGGGGCGCATTGCGGAATGGCTCGACTTCTATCGCGATCTGCTGCATTTCCGCGAGATCCACGAGATCAACGCGAACTGGCATGTATCCGAGGAGTCCCGCGTGATGGTGTCGCCCGATGGCGAACTGCACATTCCTGTCTATGAGGAAGGCACGCGGCGCACGCAGCTATTGCACGACTATCTGCCCGAGCATCCCGGCGAAGGCGTGCAGCACATCGCGCTGGCGAGTAACGACATCCTCGCGAGCGTCGATGCGCTCAAGGCCAATGGCGTGGAGTTCGTCGAACCGCCGCCCGCTTACTACGACACCGTGGATGCGCGTTTGCCCGGCCACGGCGTGGACCTGGAAGCGTTGCGCAAGCGTCATGTGCTGATCGACGGCGAGATTGGCGACGACGGCGTGCCGCGGCTCTTTTTCCAGACCTTCGTCAAACGCCATCCCGGCGAGATCTTTTTTGAAGTCGTGCAGCGCAGCGGCCACCATGGTTTCGGCGAGGGTAATCTCGACGTGCTCGCGCGGGCGCGCGAGGCGGGCGCGAAGCCGGGCAAAGCGTAGAACCACGCGAAGGCTAAACCCCGCGGTCCGCGACGTCAGCGTTCCACACGCGACTTCACGGCTGCGCCCGTTGTCTTGCGCGTGCGCGCCGTGGCGAGCGCGGCGAGACCATCGTGCGGCAGCGATGGCGCACCTCCTTGCTGAACTCGGTGCACACCTGCGTCATCAGGTCCGTGGACCGGTACACCATGAACACGTGGAAGTCGGGCAGCTCGTCGCGTATGGGCAGCCTGTGCAACGCCTCGCGCCTGAGGACGAGCGGCCCGCTCATGCCGTAGAACACGAAGTCCGACCACATGCTGATCACGTCCGTACAGGTCGCGAGCTGCAGGCCGAGCAGGTTCGACACGCTGTGCACGATGCGCTTGGGCATCTCGAGTCGATTCAGGCGCATGAGGCTCGCGAGCGGACAGCCGGGATCGTCGAGCGGGTCGAGCGTGAGCCAGTCGGCCTCGAGCAGATCGCGCAGGCGCGTCGTGTGTGCAAGCGGATGGCCGGGGCGCGTGGCGAGCACCATGCCCACCGAGAAAAGCGGCTCCCACTGAAACGCGCTCGTGCCGGGGCCGCTGTTCGTCGAGATGAGCGCGAGGTCGAGGCGGCCTTCGCGCAACCCTTCGAGTATCTGCTGCGGCCGCATTTCATAGGCGTGCACCGCCACGCCCGGAAAGCGCGCGCGAAACGCCGCGATCGACTCGGGCAGCGGCCCGCTCGACGCGACCGCGGAAAAACCGATGTTCAACTGCGCCTCGGCATGGCCGCGCATGCCTTCGATATCTTCCAGCGCGTGGCGCAACTCCTGTTCGACCACGCTCGCGCGCTTCGCGAGCGCGCGCCCGTAGTTCGTGAGGCTCACGCCGCGCACTGAGCGCGACATGAGCGTCACGCCCAGTTCGCGCTCCAGTTCCGCCACCGCCTTGGAAAGCGCCGGCTGCGAGATGTGCAGGCTGCGCGATGCCTCGTGCATGCTGCCGTGCTGCGCGAGCGCGAGCAGGACGCGCAACTGGTGCAGTTTCATCTGTGAGGCTCCCCGCGCATGGCGCTCCAATGGTCTCCGATCGGAGGAGATTCTAAACGCTGCGTAACGCGACGAGGAGCGGGGCGCGGTGCCCCCGGGGTTAGGTCGAGACTTTGCCGACCAGATGAAAACGTGAAGAGGGATGCCAAAGCTCGACGGCGGTCGCCACGGCGCTGCCGACCCACGTACGCCGCCACATCAGCAGGCAGGGCTCGCCAATATTCATCGACAGATGGCGTCGTATGTCCGCATCCGGTTTTTGCGCGTAGATCCGGAACTCCGCCCGTTGAACCGGCGCGAGCCGCATCATGTAGTGATTCGGTGTTTCCAGCGTGAAGTCCTGCTCGAGATAACCCGGAAACACATGGGGGTTCACGTAGCGGTCCTCGTACAGAATCGCCTCGTCTTCCTCGTAGTGGACGATACGCGAATGGAACACGGAACTGCAGGCGAGCTCGAGTGCGGCCATCGCCTGATCGTTCGAGCTGGCGCCCAGCGTCAGCACCCGCGCGCTGTGCCGGTGACCCCGCGCGGCGATTTCGTCGGCAATGTTGCGAACCTCGAGGACGGTCGATTCGACGTCGCGCGAGGCGACGAACGTTCCCGCGCCCTGAACGCGTCTGAGCACATGCTCGGCCGACAGTTCGCGCAGCGCGCGCGATACGGTCATGCGCGCGACGCCGAATTCCTTGACGAGTTCCGTCTCCGACGGAATGGCCTCACCCGGCTTCCAGGTCCCGTCCGTGATTCGATCGAGCACGTAGCGCTTGATCTGCTCGTACGCTGGGGCGACCTTATGCGCTGTCGCGGATTGCGTCGAGTTGTCGATCAGCGAAGATGGCGCGTTCATCCCTGACCTCGCTTCAGACGCCGACAGTGCCGGGAACCGCGCTGCTCGTCGGCGCCGCCATATTGCGCGCGATTGGCGGCATGTCCGGCTCCGTTTCCCGCGAGACGGTCGCGGCGCTGTCACATGCCGGGCCGGGAAGCCGCGGCGGGGCGCCGTCGGCAACGAGGCGAAACGCGAAAGTCATGTCGTCGGAGAGCGGGCGGTCGTCGCGATAGGTCGGCAGCGTGGCGCGCACGCTGGCGTAGAGCGCGTCCGTATAGGGCGCGCGCGCCGCATCGAGCGGCTGCAGATCGTAGGCTTGTGCCGCAGCGAGCAGCTCGATGCCGAGAATGCGGTTGCTGTTCTCGATGACCGCGAGCGCCTTCAGCGCGGCCGGCGTCGCATGGCACAAATGGTCTTCCTGCAGCCCCGATGTCACGCCGCCGTCGAGGCTCGCGGGAGCGGCTTCACGGCGGTTCTGCGCGACCAGCGACGCGGCCGTGTACTGCGCAATCATGAAGCCCGAACGCGTGCCGCATGCGTGTGCGAGGAAGGCGGGCAGCCCGCTCACGAGCGGGTTGACCAGACGGTCGAGGCGGCGTTCGGCCATCGCCGCGACCTGGGCAATCGCGGTGGCGAGGCTGTCCATGGCCAACGCGATCGAGGCGCCGACCGCATGCGCCTGCGAGTACACCCGGGGCGACTCCGGCGTGCCGGCCACGATCGGGTTGTCGGTCACCGAGGCCAGCTCGCGGTTCACGACTTCGGCCGTTGCAGCGAACGTGTCTCGCGCGGCGCCGTGCACGTGCGGAATCGTGCGTACGCTGAGCGGGTCCTGGGTGCGCCGCCCGAGCGAGATCTCGAGCAGCGCGCTACCGGCGAGCGCCGCGCGCAGACGCTCGCCCACGCAGGCGAGGCCCGGCGACACACGAAACGCAAGCGAACGGGTGTCGAACGCCGCGATCTGGCCGCCCAGATTCTCGAAGCTCATTGCGGCCACGACATCCGCCCAGTCGAGCAGGCGCTCCGCGCGGTGAAGCGCGAGCGCCGCGAGCCCGGTCACGCACGGCGTGCCATTCACGAGGCTCAAGCCCTCCTTCGCTCCGAGCGACAGAGGCTGCAGGCCGAGCCGCTGCAGGGCTTGCGCGCCGCTGAGGCGCTCGCCGTTCCAGCGCACATGGCCCGCGCCCACGCAAACGAGCGCGATATGCGCCATATGGCTCAGATAGCCGACGGAACCGAATGCGGGCACCTCCGGCAGGCAATTCGCCTCCAGCAGCGTGGCAAGACGCTCGACGACTTCGAGGCGCACACCCGAGTGTCCATGCGCGAAGTTGTTGATGGCCGCAGCCATGATCGCGCGCGTCTCGTCTGCGCCTAGCGGCTCGCCCACGCCCACTGCGTGGCTCATGAGGATGTTGTGCGACAGGTCGTGCTGTTCGTCTTGCGAGACGATCACATCGCACAGCGCGCCCACGCCCGTGTTCACGCCATACGCACGGATGCTGCGCGCGACGATCTGTTCGACGAGCACACGGGCGCTACGAATGTTCGCCTGCGCATCGGCGCCGAGGATCAGCGGCTCGCCTGCGGCGACGCTAGCGATCGCGCGCCAGTCGAGTGGATTCTGGGTACGGGTGATGGCCATGGGAGTGCGTGGTGCGGGTTTAGTGAGCGTTGCGATCCTGGTGGCTCGACACGAACTGGCGGAAGCGGTCCGACTTCAGTTCGCCGAATACCTCGTCTGGCGTGCCATCCGAATCCACCTGGCCCTGGTGCAGGAACATCACGCGATTCGAAACGTGGCGTGCGAAGCCCATCTCGTGCGTGACAACGAGCATCGTGCGGCCTTCGTCGGCGAGCGTGCGCATCACGCGCAGCACTTCGCCGACCAGCTCGGGGTCGAGCGCCGAGGTCGGCTCGTCGAACAGCATCACCTTCGGATGCATCGCGAGCGCGCGTGCAATCGCCACGCGCTGCTGCTGGCCGCCCGACAGGTGTGCGGGGTAGTGGCCGCGCTTGTCGGCAAGGCCGACCTTGGCGAGCAGCGCCTCGGCTTCTTCGACCGACTCGGCGCGGCTGCGCTTGAGCACGCGCATGGGGCCTTCGATCAGGTTCTCCAGCACGGTCATGTGCGACCACAAGTTGAAGTTCTGAAACACCATGCCGAGTTGCGAGCGCACGCGGTCGACCTGACGGCGGTCGCCCGGTTGCAGCTTGCCGTCGCTGCGGCGCTTCATCTTGAGCTCCTCGCCCGCGAGCGCGACCGAGCCGTCGTCCGGCGTCTCCAGCAGATTCAGGCAGCGCAGGAACGTGCTCTTGCCCGAACCGCTCGCGCCGAGAATCGAAATGACGTCGCCCTCGTGCGCGTCGAGCGAAATGCCCTTGAGCACGTGATGGTCACCGAACGACTTGTGGATGTTGCGCACCGACAGCGCAATGGGTGCTGACGTATTCATCAATCTCTCCAGGTAGGGCGTCGGATCACGACGCGGCGCGCGTGGCTTCGAGCGGCGCGGCGGGTTTGCGCGGGGCGGGCGGCGCCGCGCGCAGGTGGCGCGACAGCCGTTGCTCGACGAAGCCGATCACGCGCACGACCACGAAGTTCAGGAACAGGTAGATCAGCGCGGCGCACGTAAACACCTCGGTGGTGCGATAGGTCTGCTGAATGATCTGCTGCGCAACCCCCGTCACTTCCCAAACGGTGACAAGGCTAGCCAGTGCCGTCGACTTGACGAGCAGCACGGCTTCGGTCGAATACGCGGGCAGGCACTGACGCAGCGCGATCGGGCCGATCACGCGGCGCAGCAGGGCGAAGCCGGAAAGGCCGATCGAGTAGCCGGCTTCGATCTGCCCGACGGGCACCGCCATGAGGCCGCCGCGGATGATCTCGGCCGTGTATCCCGCCGTGCACAACGCGAGCGACAGGACCGCGCAGACATAGGGTTCGCGCAACACGGGCCACAGAAAGCTTTCGCGAATCACGCCGAACTGCCCGAGGCCGTAATAGACGAGGAACATCTGGATCAGCAGCGGCGAGCCGCGAAATACGAGAATGTAGGCGCGCGCAAAACGGTTCGGCAGCCAGTGCGGCGAGACGCGCATCGTGACGATCACGAGCGAGAGCAAGCCGCCCAGCACGAGCGACGCGAAGAAAAGGCCGAGCGTGGTCGGCACGGCGCCGATGAGCTGGCGCATCGTGTCGAGCAGGAACGCGAAATCGATATTCATGAGTGTGCGCTCCCCGATCAGTTGCGCGCAAAGTTGCGCTTGAACGAGCGGCCGACGACCGCTTCCGCGCGACCGAAGACACGGTTCGACACGCCCGTCATGGCGAGATAGAGCAGACCGCCGACGACGAAGAAGAGGAAGTACTGGTGCGTCGAGCCCGCTGCGATCTGGCTCGCCCGCAGCAACTCGGCGAGCCCGGTGACCGAGATCAGCGCGGAGTCCTTGAGGCTCAGCTGCCAGACGTTGCCGATGCCGGGCAGCGCGTAGCGCAGCACCTGCGGGATCAGAATGCGACGAAACAGCGTGAGCGTCGGCATGCCGATCGCGCGAGCGGCTTCGAGTTCGCCGCGTGCAACGGCGAGCACGGCGGCGCGATAGACCTCGGCCTGATACGCGCCCGAAATCATGCCGACCGCGAACGCGCCGACGGCGAAGGGCGGCACGCCGACGAATCCTTCGGCGCCGAACCACTGACCGACGGTGGTGACCAGAGAAGAGCCACCGAAATAGAACAGATAGATGACGAGCAATTCGGGCACGCCGCGAAAGACGGTCGTGTAGCAGTCGCCGAACACGCGCAGCACGCGCAGGCGCGAGAGTTTTGCGGCGGCGATGAGCGCACCGAACACGGCGCCGATTGCCAATGCGGCAAGCGTGAGCACGACCGTCATCAACGCGCCGAGGAGCAGAACGCTACCCCAGCCGTCCGGCCCGAGGCCGAGTGTGTTGAATAGCGATAACAGAGACATGGCAGGGATCCAGGCGGGTCGGGAAGCGAAGGCGCGCGTCGGGCGCGGCGCGCGCGGCCAGGATGCGGCGCTTAGGGCGTCACGTCGGTCTTGAACCACTTCAGCGCGAGCTTCTTCACGGTGCCGTCGGCAAGTGCCGCCGTGATCGCGCTGTCGAACTTCGCCTTCAGGTCGGCGTCCTGTTTGCGGAACGCGAGACCTTCGCCCGGTCCCCAGATCGGACCGGCAATCATCGTGCCGGCGATCACCACGGGCGACTTGTCGGCGTTGGCGGTGTAGTAGGTCACGTCGTCGAACGTGGCGTCGATGCGGCCGTTCGTGAGGTCTAGATCACGTTCGGGCGCGGTCTTGTACACGCGCACTGACGCGACGTCCTTGAAGTTGGCGTTGATGAAGCCGGTGTACACCGTGCCCGACTGGATGCCGATCGTCTTGCCCTTCAGCGCCTTGCGCATCGACTCGATGGCGGGCGCGTTGCTGCGCGAGTCGGCGTCGAGCTTCAGAGGCGGCGTGTTTGGGCCGCCCTTGGGCAGGATCTTCGGATCGGAGACGGCGAAGGTGGCCGGGGTGGCCGCATAGGGCTTCGAGAATGCAATGATTTTCTCGCGATCCGGCGTGATCGAGATCGCATCCATCAGGACATCGAACTTGCCCGCCTGCAGGCCCGGAATCATGCCGTCCCAGTCCTGGGCGACGAGCTTGCACTGGATTTGTGCACGCGCGCACAGGTTTTCGACGAGTTCGGGTTCGAAGCCGCCAAGCTTGCCGCCCGGCAATGTCAGGTTCCAGGGCGCATAGCTGCCGTCGAGCGCGATCGTCACGCTTTTCCATTCCTTCGCGCCGGCACTGCCGCTTCCAAGCAGCGTGACGCCGAGTGCTGCGCCAATCAGCGCTTTTGCCAGCCGGGTGTACTTCGCCTGCATGACCATGCTCCTTTGTCGGTGGGTACCGTGGACCCGTGGGGACGTTCTTGCGTTCGTGCAACTTGCATAGACAAGCATGGAGAGAAAAGAATTTGAGCGCAAGAGAATTTCATAAATCCGGACTCATGGAAAACCCTGTAAAGAGGCGTGAATTGGCGATGAATCCATGCCTGTGGCAAGTCGTGACTTCGTTGCGGCATGCACTGTCGTAGTGATTGTTGTACCTCTTTAATTTGTCTAGTCATGTCGAGGGCTGTGAATCGCCATGGAAAGGAGACGCGCCATGGCGGCCATTGCCCGATGGCCGCTGCGCGTCACTGCGATTCCATCCGGTTATCAAGATGAAAATTTGTGACTTCTTTCAAAAGTGAGACCTGCCTGAAGATCGGTCGGCCACTTCCTGTTCCCACCGCTCCACGTCTCGCGGAGATCCGCCATGAATGACGCCACGCTCAGCGCCACCGCCCCGCTTGCGCCGCCCGCGGCCACTCGCCAGAGCCAGTTGCGCCTGATCGCCGCGTGTTCGATCGGCAATGCGCTCGAAATGTACGACTTCACGGTCTACAGCTTTTTCGCGCTGCTGATCGGCCGGCTCTTTTTCCCCTCGGACAGCCCTTACGGCTCGCTGCTGCTCGCGGTGGCGACGTTCGGCATCGGTTTCGTCATGCGGCCGCTGGGCGGCCTCGTGATCGGCAGCTATGCCGACCGGCGCGGGCGCAAGGCCGCCATGACGCTGACCATCGCGCTGATGGTGGCGGGCACGCTGTGCATCTCGTTCGCGCCCACCTATGCGCAGGCCGGCGTGCTGGGCTCGCTCGTGATCCTTGCGGGGCGGCTCCTGCAGGGTTTCTCGCTCGGCGGCGAGATCGGCGCGTCCACGGCCATGCTGATGGAATCCGGCGAAGTGGGGCAGCGCGGCTTTCGCGTGAGCTGGCAACTGGGCAGCCAGGGCATCTCGGCGCTCGTCGGCGCGCTCACGGGCGCCGTGCTCTACGCCACGCTCTCGCCGCAGGCGCTGGAGAGCTGGGGCTGGCGTCTGCCGTTCCTGGGCGGTCTGCTGATCGCGCCGGTGGGCCTCTATATCCGCTCGAAGCTCGACGAAACGCACGAGGCCGAGCCCGACGCGCCCAGCCCGCTCGGCACGCTCATGCGCGAGCACGGCGCAAAGGTGGGCCTCGGCATTCTCTCGATCACGGCGGGCACCGTGGGCATGTATCTCGTGGTGTTCTTCATGCCGACCTACATGATCCGCGTGCTCAAGATGCCGCCTTCGCTCTCGCTGCTGTCGGGCTGCGCCACGGGCTTCACGATGCTGCTCGCATCGCTCGTCTCGGGGCGTCTCGCCGACCGCCTCGCGCGCCGCAAGCGGCTCGTGCTCGGTGCGCTGCTCTTCAACATCGTCGCCATCGTGCCCGCGTTCTGGCTGATGACGCGCATGCCGAGCGTGCCGCTCGTGCTCGCGCTCTCGGTCATGATCACGGCCGCGGCGAATCTCGGCTCGACCCCCATGCTGCTGATGCTCATGGAAATGCTGCCCGCCAGCGTGCGCGCAAGCGGTCTTTCGGTCATCTATAGCGTGGGCGTGACGGTGTTCGGCGGCAGTTCGCAGTTCGTCGTCACGTGGCTGCTCGCGAAGACCGGCAATCCGCTTTCGCCCGCGGTTTATCTCGTCGTTTGCGGGCTCATCTCGCTGTGCGCGATCGGCGCGATTCGCGAGCGGCGCGTCGGCTGACGATGCGTTGCGCGCAGCTTTTCGCTCTTCGATCCATCATACGAATAACGGAGTCCACATGAAACGTGAAGCGTCGCTCACGCCGTTCCAGTTGCTGCCCACCTTGCTGCCCGAGATCGAGATCGACGCCGGGACCTTCATCGACATTCGCCGGCAGATTCATTCGCAGCCCGAACTAGGCTTCGAAGTGGGCGCCACGGCGAAGCTCGTCGCCATGCTGCTGGAGAAGTGGGGCTACGAAGTGCATACGGGCATCGGCAAGAGCGGCGTGGTGGGCCAGCTCAAGGTGGGCGACGGCAAGCGGCGCCTGGGCATTCGCGCCGACATGGACGCGCTGCCGATCGTCGAGAACACGGGTCTGCCGTACGCGAGCCAGACGCCCGGCAAGATGCACGCGTGCGGCCACGACGGCCACACGGCCATCCTGCTCGCCGCCGCGAAAACGCTGGCGGAGCGCCGCGATTTCGACGGCACGCTGAACTTGATCTTCCAGCCCGACGAAGAGAACCTGTGCGGCGCGAAGGCGATGATCGAAGACGGCCTGTTCGAGCGCTTTCCCTGCGACGCGGTCTATGCGCTGCACAACATGCCGGGCGTGCCGGCCGGGACGTTTCGCGTGCTGCCGGGGTCGGTCAGCCTGTCGTCGGACGTGGCCGATGTGACGCTCAAGGGCGTGGGCGGCCACGGCGCGATGCCGCACCGCGTGAAGGACCCCGTCGTAGCCGCGGCGGCGCTCGTGACGGCGCTGCAAACCATCGTCGCGCGCAACGTGGCGCCCGACGAATCCGCGGTGGTGTCCGTGGGCTACATTCGCGGCGGCGCGACCCACAACGTCATCCCGGAGACGGTCACGCTCGGGCTGAACATCCGGGCGGCGCGCGCCGAAACGCGGGCGCTCGTGGAAGCGCGCGTGCGCGAGATCGTGGCGCTCACCGCCCAGGCACACGGCGTGGAGGCGCTGATCGACTATCGGCAGCTCACGCCGCCGATGGTCAACACGCCGCAAGAAACCACGCTCGCGCAGCAGGTCTGCGCGGAGCTGGTGGGCGAGGACAACGTGGTCATGCGGGCGCCCAAGGGCTTGAACGGCAGCGAGGACTTCGCCTGGATGCTCAACGCGGTGCGCGGTTGCTACCTGCTGCTCGGCAACGGTGAAGGGGAGTTCGGCGGCTGCATGGTGCACAACCCCGGCTACGACTTCAACGACCAGGTGCTGCCGCTCGGCGCGGCGTGCTGGGTGCGGCTGGCGCAGCGGTTTCTCGTCGCGTGACGAGGCACATTTCGTTAGTCATTCGAATCATCTGCGTGGGCGGCCAGCAATTCGGGCGTGAGGCCCAGCCGCTCGCGCAGATCGGCCCAGCCGCGCGGCGTGACCTGCACCGCGCGTGACGCACCTGTGCGCCGCATCCAGCCGCGTTCGCACAGCAGCGTGAGCAAGGCCACACCGAGCGGCCCGGCCAGATGATGCTGGCGCTCGGTCCAGTCGAGGCATTGGCGCGCAATGCCGTGACGCCCCGGTTTCAGCGCGGCGACGTCGAGCCCGAGTTCGCCGAACCACGCCGTGCCCTCGGGCGTCACGGCGAAGCGTTTGTCCGCTTGCGCCGTGATGAGCCCCGCATCCGTGAGGCGCTCCGTGATCGCCACGCCGACCTGGCCCGCGAGATGGTCGTAGCAGCAGCGCGCGAAGCGCAGGTCCCGCGCCTCGCGGCCCAGCGGCTTGCGGCGCACCGGCGCGCGCGCGCCGACCGTCGCGAGGTCTTCGAGCAAGGTGGCGACCTGGGCATCCGCGAGCCGGTAGTAGCGGTGGCGGCCTTCCTTTTCCACGGCGAGCAGCCCGCCGTCCAGCAGCTTCGCCAGATGGCTGCTGGCGGTTTGCGCGGTCACGCCGGCGGCGTAAGCCAGTTCGCCTGCGGGCAGCGCGCGGCCGTCGGCGAGCGCCATCAGCATCGCGGCGCGCGCGGGGTCGGCGATCAGGAAGGCCGTGGCCGACACCCTCGGGTGCGTGTTCGTGCCATTCATGCGTTTCTCCAAAACATAGGCATAGCGTAACGCGCGAGCAGGATCGCATGTTTCGACACGCATCGAAGCATCGGCACTGCCGTGCGACCGATACTGGGCTCGTGACCGGCGCCCAACGTGCGCCGGCGTAGCGCGAGAGCCTATGCAAATGCACGAGACGCACGAGATACACGACACGCACGAGACGCACGACACGCACGAGACGCACCGCCGCGCACAGCAACGCCGGGTGCTTTGGGCCACGAGCATCAGTTATGTCGTGGTGATCCTCGACACCTCGATCGTCAATGTCGCGCTCGAGCGTATCGCTGCGAGTCTTGCGGGCGGCGTGGCCGGCCTGCAGTGGGTCGTGAACGCCTATACGCTTACGTTCGCGAGCCTGCTGCTTTCGGGCGGCACGCTCGGCGACCGGCTCGGCGCGCGCCGGGTCTATATGGTCGGGCTCGCGGTCTTCACCGCGGCCTCGGCATTGTGCGGCGCCGCGCCGAGCCTCGCGCTGCTTACGCTCGGACGCGTGCTGCAGGGCATGGGCGCGGCCCTGCTCGTGCCCGCCTCGATGGCGCTCATCAACGGCGCATGCGCCAACGCGCGCGAGCGTGCCGCCGCCTTCGGCGTGTGGGCCGGGCTAGGCGGCGTCGCGATGGCGGCGGGCCCGTTGCTGGGCGGCGTGCTGATCGGGCTCGTCGGCTGGCGCAGCATCTTTCTGCTCAACGTGCCGGTCTGTCTCGCGGGCATCGTCATGGCCGCGCGCGCGGCGCCGCAGCCGTGCCCGGGCGCGCCGCGCCGGCTCGATCTGGCGGCCCAGACCGCGGCCATCGCGGCGCTGGCGCTGCTCAATGCCGCCATCATCGAGGCGCCTGGGCACGGCTGGCGTGCGCCGCTCGTCGTAGGCGGTCTCGTGCTGGCGGGTGGGGCGGCGATCGTCTTCGTCGCGCTCGAAAAGCACCGCGCGCAGCCGATGCTGCCGCTCGGCTTCTTCCGCGATAGCGTGTTCAGCGCGGCCGTGCTGGTCTCGATGATTGCGGCGTTCACGTTTTACGGTCTGCTATTCGGACTCAGTTTGTATCTCCAGCAGGAGCGCGGCTACGCGCCGTTGCGCGCGGGCCTCGCCTTCCTGCCGCTCACCGTGGTGGTGCCGCTCGGCAGTCTGCTTTCGCGGCGCGCCGTGGCGCGGCTCGGGCCGCGTGCGCTCGTCGCGCTCGCCTGCCTGCTCGCGGCGGCGGGTTATCTCGGCGCGGCGGCGTGCGGCGCGACGGGGCGATACGACTTGCTGGCCTTGCCGCTGCCGGCCATCGGTTTCGCCGCGAGCCTGATCACGCCCGCGGCCACGGCGGCGCTCATGGCGACGGTCGATCAGGGACGCGCTGGCATCGCGGCCGGCGTACTCAACGCCGCCCGGCAGACCGGCGCGGCGCTCGGCGTGGCCGTGGCGGGCGCCATGATCGCGGGGCGCGCGTCGATCGGTGCGGGCATGCGTGTGAATCTGCTGATCGCCGCTGTGCTCTCGGCAGGCGCGGCGTGGGCGTGGTGGTGTGCGTGGTCGCACCAGGCGGCGCACGGCGCGCAGTCGCATGGCGCAAAGAAGACGCGTGCCGGCAAGCCGTGCGCCTGACTCCTGCCCGCGCTTCCTGGATCATCCGCCGTGCATTCTGGGATAAAGTGCCGTTGCATGCATCGCGCATTCGCGCGGGCCGTGCGCCATTGGAGGAGTCTGTCATGGCCGAATACGGGCAACATCCCTCGTCCGTGCTGGCGCTCAAGAGCGCCCACGACTTCGACACGACGATCGCGCGCCTGAAGACCGCGCTGGCCAAGGCGGGCGCGGATATCTTCGCCGACGTCGACCAGCGCGAAGCCGCCGAGACCGCCGGGCTCAGCCTGCGCCGCACGCGCCTCATCCTGTTCGGCAATCCGAAGGCGGGGACGCCCGTCATGGCGGCCAACCCGCACGCGGCGGTCGAGTTGCCGCTGCGCATGGTGATCTGGGAAGACAACGAAGGGCACACGCGGCTCGACTATCGCGACGTCTCGCAGACGCTCGGCCCGCTCTATGGCATCGACGCCGAAGTGCTCGTGCCGCTGCAGCGCGTAGTGGGGCTGCTGCAGACGGCGGTGCAATAAGCGGCAAACGAACGGCGCGCCTCATGCCAGTCCCTTCGGCCGGCCGGCGCCTGAGCGCCCATCTTCGGCGGACGCTTAAAAAATTGACAGGCGCGGCGCGCTTCGCTTAACGTAGGTGCCTTGCGACTTCGCCTGGCAAGCGGGTGAAGCGCGTCGCCCGCCGCTGCCTCGATCCGCCGATGACCTCCCGCGCAGAAGACCCCGACGATCCGCCACGCGATCGCGCCGGGGCGTCCGACTCGACTTCCACTGCTTCATTCACGGCTTCGCCTGCCGCTTCCGGCACGCAGCAACCACCACCCCAAAACCCGCACGACGCCGAAGTCGAGCAACACTGGCGGCGCAATCTCGCGGTCTGCGTGGTGGGCTCGTTCACGACGCTCGTCGCCATGACGCTGATGCTGCCGTTCCTGCCGCTCTACGTGGAGGAACTGGGCGTGCGCGGCCATGCGGCGATCGTGCAGTGGTCGGGCATTGCGTACAGCGCGACGTTCTTCACGGCGGCGCTCGTCGCTCCCGTGTGGGGACGCCTCGGCGACCGCTACGGCCGCAAGCCCATGCTCGTACGTGCGAGCCTCGGCATGGCGGTCACGATGTCGCTCATCGGCATGTCGCGCAATATCTGGCAACTCGTCGCGCTGCGTTTGCTCGCGGGTTTCGCGGGTGGCTATTCGTCGGGCTCGACCATCCTCGTCGCCACGCAAACGCCGCGTCACCGTTCGGCGTGGGCGCTCGGCGTGCTGTCGTCGGGCATCATGGCCGGCAATCTGATCGGGCCGTTGCTGGGGGGCACGCTGCCGCCGCTCATCGGCCTGCGCGCCACGTTCTGGGTGGCGGGCGCAACGATCTTCGCGGCCTTCATCGCGACCTGCGTGTTCGTGAAGGAAGCGCCGCGCCCCGCGCGCGTAGCGCATGCGGCGCACACGGGCGGCTGGTCGGCGCTGCCCGACAAGCGCCCGATCGTCGCCATGCTCGTGACCGGCATGCTGCTGATGCTCGCCAACATGTCGATCGAACCCATCATCACCGTGTACGTGGCGACGCTCGTGCACGACGCCGCGCGCGTGACGTTCGTCGCGGGCCTCGCGATGTCGGCGGCGGCGCTCGGCAGCATCGTCGCCGCTTCGCGGCTCGGACGCGTGGCGGACCGTGTCGGGCACGCGAAAGTGATCGTCGTGGCGCTGGCGGCCTCGGCATTGCTGCTCGTGCCGCAGGCGTTCGTTACGGCGGGCTGGCAACTCGTCGTGCTGCGCTTTCTCATGGGCGTATCGCTCGCGGCGCTGCTGCCGTGCATCGCGACGGTGATTCGTCACAATGCGCCGGACCATGCCGCGGGCAGCGTGCTCGGCTATTCGGTCTCGGCGCAATTCGCGGGGCAGGTGCTCGGGCCGCTGATCGGCGGCTTCGTCGGCGGGCATCTGGGCATGCGCGCCGTGTTCCTCGGCACGAGCCTGCTGATGCTGGCGGGGGCGCTGTTCACGTGGCGCGCGGTGGGTTTCGCCCGGCGCGCATAAAGCGGCGGCCCGCCCGCGCGCAGGCGTTGAAAGTGTGAGAGGCGAGGGCGGCGGATCTTGCGCGCCGCCGCCTCGGGTTCATCGGCGCTCGTTCAGCGGGCGCGTTTCAGTGACCAGAAAACACGTCGCAGTCGGGACGCGGCCAGCACATCTTGCCCGTGCGATGGCCCGAAGCGCTGTGCGTATCGGGCGTGCCGCCATACGACATGTCGGTGCTGGCCTGCGCCGAAGCATCGGCGTCGTCGGTCATCGTCTGATGCGCGCGCTCCTGCGATACGGGTTCGTCCTTCGCGCGCGCCGTGCCCGGCGTAGCGGCTGCCACGGCCGCCACGCATGCAGCGATCAATGCCAGGCGTAATGTCATGTCAACCTCCTTTCTCGAGTTCGTGAGTGCGCCTTCGCGGCAATGACGACGTCACTGCGGAATAACGGCGGAATGACTCCGCGGCGAAGGTGCGCGCGAGCGAGAGGCAAAGCCTGAGGCCGCACACTCATTCTGGAAAGTCGGGATGCCTGCGCGCAGCGCACGGCTGCCGAACGTCTTAGCTCACTACTCACGAAGGAAGCGCGCCCACGCATTCGGGGGCGGCACAGCGCGGCGCGGCGCAAGTAGAAGGGGCGCACGGGCGCAGAGAACATCCGCACTGTGCTTTCAGTTATAGCTCGCGCCGCACGGAGTGCAATGGGCTCAATCCCGGCCCCCCGCGCGGACAGAATCCAGGGCCGAATCCCGAACCCTGCGCACACAGTCCCTCCAGCGATTCTTTCGATTCCGAAAATAACTGAAAGTATTCGGAAATTAAACGGTCGCCGTGTAGTCATCTTGCGATGTTGTAATGCGCTCGCTCTGATGTAAGGCGCATTGGCGCTCGTTCCCAGGACGGATGGGCGCCGCCTGAACGGCGCGGCGGCAGGGCGCACTCGTGCGCGCCGCGTCTGAAGGACTCTAAAAAGCAACTCAAACAATCGATGGAGCCTGATTACATGTTGTATCGCCGAGCATTACTCGCCCTGCCTTGTGCGGGCCTCGCTGCCGCGCTGTTTGCATGTGGCAGCAGCAATACGAATTCGGGGACGTCTGCCGCAGTCTCGTCGGCGCAGGATACGCTGACGACGGCCACGCCTATCAAGCACCTCGTCGTGATTTACGGCGAGAACGTATCGTTCGACCACTACTTCGCCACCTACCCGAACGCGACCAACCCGAGCGGCGAGCCGGCCTTCACGGCCGCCTCGGGCACGCCGACGGTCAATGGCCTCACCACCGCGCTGATCAACTCGAACGGCAATGCGAGCACGACGCTCAACGGCACGAACGCTTCGGCCCCGTTCCGTCTCGACCGCACCCAGGCCGCCACGGCCGACCAGAACCACGCTTACACGGCCGAGCAGCAGGCCGGCGACAACGGCTTGCTCGACCTGTTCCCGACGTACACAGGTAAGGGCACGAGCGGCGGCGCCGGCGCCTTCGGCACGAAGGGCCAGGTGATGGGCTATTACGACGGCAACACCGTCACGGCGCTGTGGAACTACGCGCAGAATTTCGCGATGAGCGACAACGCATGGACCACGACCTACGGTCCGTCGACGCCGGGCGCGCTCGAAGTCGTCTCGGGCCAGACCAACGGTCTCGAACTCGTGAACACGTCGAAGCTGCCTTCGACGGTTGCGGTGCCCAGCTACTACATCGAAGACGGCGCAGGCGGCCTGACGATGATGGGCGACGTGGATCCGGGCTATGACACGTGCTCGAGCAAGACCGACCAGGCCATGATCAACGCGCAGAACATCGGCGACCTGCTGAACGCGCAGAAGATCACGTGGGGCGGCTTCATGGGCGGCTTCAACCTGCAGACGGTCAACGCCAACGGCACGACGGGCTGCCAGCGCAGCACGGTCGCCACGGCCGTGAACGCGGCGACCGCCGACTACAGCCCGCACCACAACTGGTTCCAGTACTTCAAGACGACGGCGAACCCGCAGCATCTGCGCCCGAGCTCGACGGCGGCGATTGGCTCCACGCTCGAAACGGACGGCAAGACGCTCGACCCGGCCAATCACCAGTACGACTCGGACGACTTCTTCGCGGCTGTGAAGGCGGGCAACTTCCCGTCGGTGAGCTTCCTCAAGGCACCCGCTGCCCAGGACGCGCACGCGGGCTATTCGGACCCGCTCGACGAACAGCAGTTCGTGACCAAGGTCGTGAACTTCCTGATGCAGCAGCCGGACTGGAAGAACACGGCCGTCGTCGTGACGTATGACGATTCGGACGGCTGGTACGACCACCAGTACATGGCGCCGGTGCATTCGTCGATGAACGCTGCCGATCAGCTCAACGGCAACGCAGTGTGCGGCACCGGCACGCAGCCCACGGGTATCGCAGGCTCGCCGGTCAACGGCCGCTGCGGTCCGGGCACGCGCATTCCGTTCCTCGTGATCTCGCCGTGGGCGAAGGCCAACTACGTCGACCACACGTTCATCGATCAAGCGTCGGTCGTGCGCTTCATCGAAGACAACTGGCTCGGCGGCGCACGCCTTGGCGGCGGTTCGTTCGACGCAGCCGCAGGCGACATGCGCGCGCTGTTCAACTTTAGCGGTACGGGCAGTCTGCCGGTGTTGTATCTCGACGGTACGCTGGGCACGCAGTTGAGCTCCGCGCCGTCGATCTGATCGACGTCCGGCGCGAGGTTCGACCGCTCGCACGCGCTAGTCTCGCGCGTGCAGGGCGGCCGGCCTCGCGCCGTTGTCACGTCGTGTGGCTCTCGCCGCGTTGCACGCCAGCCTCGATGTTCGCTGGGTGCTCGCGGCGTTCGGCTTTTCCTTTTCGTGGTATTTCGCAAAGAAAGATCGAATCATGTCCGAGCTTTCCACTTCGCCGACACCGTCTTCACCCAAACCGCGCAGTGCGGCGAGCTCCACGCGGGTCGTCCTGCGCGCCGCCGCCGCCGTGATCGCGGTCGGCGCGCTGGGTTTTTGCGCCTACGCCGTGGCGTTCCCGGCCGACGTGCCCGATGCCGTGGGCGAGGTCGTCGAGAACCTGACGGGTGCGAATCCGCACCCGGTGGTGCTGCAGCGCCCGCCAGTCGCACCGCTTTCGGCGATGGCGCAGCTCGGCAAGCAGCTCTTTTTCGATCCGGCGCTCTCGGGCTCCGGTCAGCAGTCCTGTGCGTCGTGCCATAGCCCCGATCGTTCCTACGGTCCTCCCAATGGGCACGACGTGCAGATGGGCGGCCTCGCGATGAACCAGCAGGGTTATCGCCCGCCGCCTTCGCTCATGTATCTGTACCGTCAACCGAACTTCAGCATCGGTCCCGACCAGGGTGAAGCCGACGACGCGCCGACGGTCGTCCAGCAGGCCACGGCCGCCGCCGACGTCGTGAAGTCGCAGAAGGTGGCGGGCGGCGCATCGACTTCCGTGGAGATGGTGCCGCAGGGCGGCCTGTTCTGGGACGGCCGCGCCGACACGCTGCAGCAGCAGGCGTATGGTCCGCTGCTCAACCCCGTGGAGATGGCGAACACGAGCATCGAGCAGGTGGCGACGAAGCTCGCGAAGGCGCCGTATGCGAAGCACTTCGCGGAGCTGTTCGGCGACCGGATCTTCAGCGACCCGAAGCTGGCCGTGGCGGAGGCGATGTTCGCGATCTCGCGCTACCAGGTGGAAGATCCATCGTTCCACCCGTATAACAGCAAGTACGATCGCTGGCTCGAAGGCCATGCGCGTTTCTCGCGAGCGGAGCTGCGCGGCCTGCGCCTCTTCAACGACCCGAACAAGGCGAACTGCGCGGGCTGCCACCTCTCGAAGCCCGGCAAGGACGGCCTGCCGCCCATGTTCACGGACTACCAGTACGAGGCGCTCGGCGTGCCGCGCAACAACAAGCTCGCGCAGAACAAGGACCCGCACTTCTTCGATCTGGGCGTATGCGGCCCATTCCGCTCGGACTTCAAGGACCAGACGCAGTACTGCGGCATGTTCCTCACGCCCACGCTGCGCAATTCGGCCACGCGCACGGTGTTTTTCCATAACGGCGTGTACCACAACCTCGACGACGTCATGGCGTTCTACAACGATCGCAATACCGACCCGGGCAAGTTCTATCCGCGCGGCCCCGACGGCAAGATCGACAAGTACGACGATATTCCGCCGCAGTTCCAGAAGAACGTGGACGTGACCGATGCGCCGTTCGACCGCAAGTTCGGCGACAAGCCCGCGATGACGCAAAGCGACATTCAGGACATCATCGCGTTCCTCAAGACGCTCAACGACGAGCCGCAGCCGTCGAAGCAATGAGCGGGGCGGGGCAGCCCGTCTTCGACAGGTAAAAGGGCGTGTCCGGCATTCGCCGGGACACGCCCTTTTTTTGTGACGGATGCCGCGCTAGCCCTTACTTGTCCCCATGGGCAAGATGAATCGTGACGATCACGGAGGCGTCGTCGAGCGCTTCCAGCGCGTGCGTTTCGCCGCCGCCGAGCAGCAGCATGTCGCCGGCGTGCATGGTGCGCGGGTCGCCGTTCACGAAGAAGCGGATCACGCCTTCCACGCACTGCACCGTGATCTCGCCGGGCACGCTGTGCTCGGGCAGGCGCTTGCCCGCGGGCAGCACGATGCGCATGACTTCGAGTTGCTGCGCGCGGATCAGGGTGGTCGACTTCGTGTTCTTGAGCGCGCCGCCCAGCGGACGCACGTCGAAGACCTCACCCGGCGCGGCATGGGGGATGGCCATGACAGCCTCTCAAACGAGCGTCGCGTTGAGCGTGATCTTCGCGTTGTTGGCGAAGAGCTTCGACACCGGGCAGTTTTCCTTGGCGCCCTTCGCAAGCTCGTCGAACTTCGCTTGATCGATGCCCGGAATCTTCGCGGTCATGTCGAGCTGGCAGCTCGTGATGGCGAAGCCTTCGCCCACCTTGTCGAGCGTGACGGTCGATTTCGTCTCGATGCTCTCGGCCGTGAAGCCCGCCTGGGTGAGAAAGAGCGAGAACGCCATCGTGAAGCAGCCCGCGTGCGCCGCGCCGATCAGCTCCTCGGGGTTGGTCCCGGGCCCGCCTTCGAAGCGCGAGGCAAAGCCATAAGGCGCTTCCTTGAGCACGCCGGTTTGCGTCGAGATCGTGCCTTGTCCGTCCTTGATGCCGCCGTGCCATTTTGCCGATGCCGTCTTTTGCATGATGTCGCTCCGCGAGGTTGGGTGAAGGACGTGCAGGGCGCGCAAGTTGCGTACCGCCGCAAGGCCCGCAGGGGTGGCTTCAGGGTTGCTTCGGTGGTGTTTCGCCCGCGTACCAGGCGGCGGCCGCGTCGATTTCTTCGGGCGTCATGTTGCGCGCGATGTTGCGCATCTGCTCGGAAATGTCGTTATGGCGCGTGCCGTTCGCGAACGCGAGCAACTGCGCCCTGGTGTACGCGGCCGGGAGGCCGTCGAGCCACGGGCTGCCGATCTTGCTGTCCACGCCGCCATGGCAGGACGCGCACGCGGGAATATTGCGCAGCGGCGCGCCGTGCGCCACGATGGCGGGCGCGCCGCCATGCAGGTGCGCGATCGGCTGCAGCGAGGCGTAGTAGGCGGCGAGGTCGCGCATGTCCTCGTCGGACAGATCGCGCGCCATGGGCGACATCACCGCGTTCTGGCGGGCGCCGGTCTGGAAGTCGTGCAGCTCCTTGAACACCACGATGGCGAACTGGCCCGCCAGATTCGGCGAATTGGCCATGCTGATGCCGCGCGGGCCATGGCACATCGTGCAACGCAAGGCGAGCGTCGCGCCGCGGCCAACGGAGAGCGTCGTCGCGCCATCGAGCATGTGCGGCGTCAGTTCGACCTGGCTCAGCTTATAGTCCGGCGGCACTGCCGATCCGACCGGGTGCCAGTCGCGCGGCACGCCGGCCGCGCTGCAGATTGCCGTCCAGATGCCCTGAAAATACGGGTCGCTCTTGGCGGAAGGCAGCCAGATGAAGCCGATCAGCACGGAGACGACGAACACGACGATGGCCGTGCCCACGCTCGCGCGAAACCACACATTGCGAAACGAGAACAGGCGTTCGTCGCTCATCGCTGTGCTCCAATCGGGATCGCGGGCACGGCCGTTTCGGGTGTCGCCAGCAGTTGCGCGATCGGGTAGCCATAGTTGGTGATCGTGAGGGCGACCATCAGCACGACCCACAGCCCGAAGCTATTGAGCGCCACCGGCAGCGTGGCCGACTCGTGCACCGGTTTGCTGAAGCGATATTCCTCGGGCTCGGCCGCCTCGCTGCGATGTCCCTGCAGCAGCACGGTAAAGAACAGCACCGCCGAGGTCACGAGGATCAGGCCACCAATGGCCGAGAGCACCACGAGCGCGCCCTGGCCCGCGAGCGCCGGGTCGCTGTAGTCGTAGTAGGCCATACGCCGTGGCATGCCCATGAGGCCGACCAGGTGCCACGGAAAGGTCGTCACGATCATGCCGATGAACCACAGCCACAGCTGCCAGCGCATGAGCCGCCAGTTGTTGAGCGCGCGGCCCGTGATCTGCGGCCACAGGTCGTAGGCGATGGCGAAGTACATGATGACGATCGCGCCGCCATAGATCAGGTGAAAGTGGCCCGTGATCCACTGCGTGTTGTGTACGGGCTGGTCGAGCTGGTAGCTCATGTTGATGAGGCCGCCCGCGCCGCCAAAGCCGAGCATGACGAACGAGAACGCCACGGCCAGCATTTGCGGGTTCTGCCACGGCAGCTTCGCGATCCAGCCGAACGGCCCCTTGCCGCCGCGCAGCCGCCCGGCGATTTCGACCGACGCGCAGATCGTGAACACGGTGAGCAGCGTGGGCACCGAGACGAGCGCCGTGAACACCGACTGCACGAACTTGAAGCCCGAGCCCACCTGCGGATCGGCGAACAGGTGGTGAATCCCGATCGGCATGGCCACCACGAGGAACAGGATGAACGAGATACGCGCCATCACGTCGCTGTAGAGCCGGCCGCCGATCGCGCGCGGGACGATCGTGTAGTAGGCGATATAGGCGGGCACGAGCCAGAAGTAGACGATGGCGTGCAGGGTCCAGGAGAAGAACACGCGCGCGAGGCCCGCGTCGATCGTGTTGCGCCAGCCGAAGGCCACGGGCAGGATCTGGAACAGCACTTCGATGGCCGCTCCCACCGCCGTCCAGCCCCACAGATACGCGCCCGCCGTGGTCGCGAACATGGCGAGCGGCAGCGGCTTGCCGCGATTCTCGCGTTTCCATTTCGCGGAGTTGATGCCCATCAGCGCGACCCAGACCCACGAGCCCACCACGACGAGCACGACGCCCAGGTAATAGAACACGTTGCCGATCATCGGCGGGTAGAACGTATAGAGCACGGAGGCGAGGCCGAGCGCCACCGGCACCGAGGCCGTGACGGCGCCGAGCGCGAGCAGGATGAAGCCGAGCCAGGCCCACTTCACGCCCACGAGCGGGCGCTTGAGCGCCAGTTCGCTGACCGCGTAGCCGAAGCCCATGGCGATGAGCGTGGGAAACACGTAACCCATCACAGTGCCGTGCTCCGTGACCGAGCGGTAGTACAGCTCGGGGTCGTTGAGCCACGGATGCAGCGGGCTGCGCACGAACATCTGCCACGCGCCGAGCAGCAGCGCCACGCCGAAGACGATGAACGCGAGCCAGAAGTGGGCGAGTACGAGTCGCTTGTTATTTAACACAGCTGAGTCTCCGCGCTGAATTGCCTGGCTGGTTCGCCATCTGCATGAAGGCATCCTTGTCGATGACCTTCACGTGGGCCCACATGCCCTGGTGGCCCGTGCCGCAGTATTCGTGGCACGGCATGAGGTGGTCGGAGGGTTTGTCGAAGGTCGTGCGGAACGTCGAGATGTAGCCCGGCTCGACCATCGAGTTCAGGTTGGTGTCCGTGACGAGAAAGCCGTGCACGACGTCGGCGCTCGTCGCGCGGAACGTAATGGGCGTGTTCGCCGGGACGAGGATGCATTGCGGCGTGAACGAGTACTGCTGCGCGAGAATGCGCACCGTCACGGAGCCGTCGGTCTCCACGGCGCTGCCGAGGTTCGACTCGACGAATTCGCCGGACACGTGCAGCGTTTCCGGATTGACGAGTTCCACGCGCGAGGGCGGCATCATGGCCCAGTGCAGGCCCGTGAACACCACCACGGCCACGAGCAGGGTGACGAACGCCACCATGAGCATCGCCCAGCGGCGCTCGACGCGCGCGGCGACTTCGGCACTGGCATGGTTATCGAGCGGATTCGACATGAGGCCGGCCTTTTCTTGTCTGTCTGAGCTATTGGATGACGCCGCGCGGCAGGAACACGACGAAGTAGAAGATGAACCAGAGCGCGGCCACGATCGCCGTGGCGATGCCCGCTAGCGCGAGCGCGCCGCCCGGGCCGCCGGCCACGATCTCGTCGACCTGTTCGTGTTGCGGGCGCTCGCCCGGTTGTTCGGGTACGGGAGTCTCGATCATCGCGGCCTCAGAAAAGCGGCGCGGAACGCAGCGCGTTCACTTCGTGTTCGGAAACCGGCGTGCCGTGATTGCCCCACGCCGTGCGGATATACGTGACCACGGCCGCCACTTCTTCATCGGAGAGCGACTGCGCGAAGGGCGGCATGCCATAGGGCATGGGGTTCTTGCGCGTGCCCGGCGCATAGCCGCCGTTGAGCACCATGCGGATGGGATTCACGGCCGAGTTCATCTGGATCGACTGGTTGTCGGCGAGCGGCGGGAAATGCGGCGGCTTGCCCTGGCCTTCGGTGGCGTGGCAGATCGCGCACTGCGACTCGTAGATCTTCCTGCCGAGCGGCACGAGGCGGGCGGCTTCCTCCGTCACGAAGGTGCTCTTGGGCGACTTGTCGACCTCGTTGTTGCGGCCCGGCAGCGACTTCAGATACACGGCCACGGCGCGCACGTCGTCTTCGGTGAGGTACTGGAAGCTGTCGTAGACCACTTCGGCCATCGGCCCGTACACGGCGCCGCGCTTCGACACGCCCGCGTGCAGCAGATCGACGATGTCCTCGATGCTCCAGTCGCCGAGTCCCGCTTCCTTGTTCGAGGTGAGCGAAGGCGCGTACCAGTTCTGCACGGGAATCAGACCGCCCTCGAACGCCTTCGAGGGTGAGTTGCCGCCCAGCGCGTTGATGGCCGTATGGCACATCGTGCAGTGGCCGAGGCCTTCCACGAGATAGGCGCCGCGATTCCATTCGGCGGACTGCTTCGGGTCGGGCTTGAACTCGCCCTGGCGGAAGAACAGCGTGCGCCAGCCGAGCAGCAGCGCGCGCTTGTTATACGGGAAGCGCAGGTCGTGCGGGCGGTTCTCCTTGTGCACGGGCTGCGTGGAGAGCAGGTACGCGAAGATGGCGTCCGAGTCCGCGCGTGTCACTTTGGTGTACGACGCGAACGGCATGGCCGGATAGAGCAGCGTGCCGTCGCGCGACTTGCCCTCATGCAGCATGCGGTAGAACTCGTCGGCGGTCCACGAGCCGATGCCGAAGGTCTTGTCCGACGAGATGTTCGGCGTGTAGAGCGTGCCGAACGGCGTTTCCATCGGGCGCCCGCCGCCGAACATCTGCTCGGACGGCACCGTGTGGCACGCAATGCAGTCGCCGGCGCGCGCGAGGTATTCGCCGCGCGCGATCAGCCCGGCGTTGCTCGCCACCGGCTTCGCGTTGGCCGTGGCTGCCGCCGCGGCGGCGCTCGCCGCGTCCGCTGCGTTCGCGCTGGGCGCGGCCGTTTGCGCGAGCGCGACCGCGGCGCCCATGCAGAGCGTGGCGGCCGCGAGCGAGAGGCGCGTCGTGAGCGGCCTGGACGATGACGGGAGAAGGGATCGAAGTCTGCGCACGTCGAGGCCCCGGCTAGTTATGGACGCTGCCGCACGCGAGCGGCAGCGGCGAGGCCGCCGCCGGCGTCGTATCGGCGGGCGCGGGTTGCGACGAGAGCCAGGCCGCGATCGCGGTGATGTCGCGGTCGGCGAGACGGGTGGCGATGTCGTGCATGCAGTCGGGCGCGGCGGCGCGGCGCGTGCCGTAGCGGAACGCGCCGAGTTGCGCGCTGATGTAGTTCGCGTGCAGGCCCACGAGGCCCGGAATGGCCGGCTGCATGCCTGTGAGCGAGGCGCCGTGGCAGCCTGCGCAGGCGGGCACGTTGCGCTTGCTGTCGCCGTTCATGACGAGCGTTTTACCGAGCGCGAGCATGGCCGCGTCGACCGTGGGTTTGGCGGGCGGCGGATAGGGCGGGTGCTGCTGCGAGAAGAATTCCGCGATCTGCTTGAGGTAGGCGTCGGGCAGATACGCCAGCAGATAGTTCATGGGCGGGTAGCTGCGGCCGCCGTCGCGGAAGGCGACGAGCTGGTTGAACAGATACCCCGCCGGTTTGCCCGCGAGACGCGGGAAGTAGTCGTTGTCGGTGCCTTCGCCGTGTGCGCCGTGACAGGCGGCGCAACCCATCACGCGGGTCTGCATCGTGTCAGGCGCGGGCTCGGCGGGCGGCGCCGCGAGGAGCGGCGCCCATGGCAGCGCGAGCGCAAGGATGATCGGGACGATGCGGGTTCTCAATGATTCCCTCGTTGCGGATGGTAACGACACAAACGCGTTGCGATTCGATATCAGTTGAGGCGTCGTCCGTGGGGGATTCTCATTGTGTAAGACGGCCGGGCGCGCACCTTGTTGAGGAGATTATCGGAGAACGACGACTTATGCAGCCAGGATGTGCAAATAAATCTGCCGGATTATTGCAGCGAGACATGTTTGCTAACACAACGATATGCGCTTCCTGTCGCGGCTCGGCACGACGCGAATTGCATCGGAATGCGAAATAAAATGAGGATCGTTTGCGGCGCCGTTTCGTGGGCTGTCCGGTCCTGCCCGGTTGACGTCCATCATGCAGTCGTAGGATGTCCTCAGTCGCATGCTCGCGCGCTTTTCCGGCGGTTGTCCGACAACGTATAATGGAATGACTTACGCACGCATATCGAGCCAAGGAGATCCACATGGCGGAGTCGCTTGCCACGCCCATCGCCGCGCGTAGCCGCAATCTCGCCGAGCAGGTCGTCAACTTCATCAGCGAGCAGATCGCGACGCGCGCACTCAAGCCCGGCGACAAACTGCCCACCGAAAGCAACCTCATGACGCAACTGGGCGTGAGCCGCACGGTGGTGCGCGAGGCCATCTCGCGTCTGCAGGCCATGTCGGTGATCGAAACGCGTCACGGCATCGGCAGCTTCGTGCTGGAGCCGCGCCGCGAGCCGCTCGATCTCGACGTCGTCCCGGCCAGCACGCTGGACGATGTGCTGGCCGTGCTGGAGCTGCGCATCAGCCTCGAAACGGAGGCCGCGGGCCTCGCCGCCCAGCGTGCGAGCGAGCGCGACCTTGCGGGCATGCGCGCCGCGCTCGACACGCTCGACGTCGTCATTCGCACGGGCGGCGACAGCTCGGGCGCCGACCTCGAATTTCACATCTCGGTGGCGCGCGCCACGGGCAACCGCTATTTCGTCGACATCCTCACGCAGATGGGCGCGGCGTTGATCCCGCGCCGGCGCGTCGACTCGGCTGGCATCGCGCATCGCGATCCGCAGGCTTACGCCGAGCTGGTGAACCGCGAGCACGAGAGCATTTTCGACGCTATCGCCCGTCACGATCCGGATGGCGCACGCGCGGCCATGCGCATGCATCTGTCGAGCAGCCGCGAGCGGCTGCGCCGCGCCGCGGCGGAGTCTGGCGAAAAGGCGTAGCGCGTTCCAGCGTCGCCTGCATGGAAAGACAGCGGCCAACGGCCGCTGTTTTCATTTGCGATGCGCGCAACGCGCTGACGAGGCAACTCAGCCGCGCACCAGCTCGCCGTTTTTGCGCCGCCAGAGGTCGAGCGGATTGGCGTCCGCGAGCGCCTGCGGCAGCAACTCGGCCGGGAAGTCCTGATAGCACACCGGCCGCAGGAAACGCTCCATCGCGCTCGTGCCCACCGAGGTCGCGCGGCTGTCGGACGTGGCCGGGAACGGGCCGCCGTGCACCATCGCGTGCGTGACTTCCACGCCGGTCGGGAAGCCGTTCACGAGCAGCCGGCCGGCCTTGCGCTCGAGGATCGGCACGAGGCGCATCGCGGCGGGCACGTCGGTGCGGTCCATCTGGATCGTCGCGGTGAGCTGGCCCGCGAAGTGCTCGGCCACGGCGAGCAGTTCGGCTTCGTCCTTGCAGCGCACGAGCGTCGAGGCCGGGCCGAACACTTCGTCTTCGAGGGCGGGCTGCGCGAGGAAGGTTTGCGCGTCGGTCACGAAGAGGGCGGCGAACGCCTGGTTCGGGCCGCTCGCGCTCTGGCCTTGCGCGAGGGCGCTCACGCCCTGGGTTTCGGCGAGGCGCCGCGCGCCTTCTTCATACGCCGCATGGATGCCCGCCGTGAGCATGGTCTGCGCGGGCTTGATGCCCAGCGCCTGCGCCGCGGCCTGCGCGAACTGGTCGAGCGCCGGACCCTCGATGCCGATCGCCAGACCCGGATTCGTGCAGAACTGACCCGCGCCGAGCACGAGCGAATCGACGAACCCCTGTGCGATGGCCGCGCCGCGCGCCGCGAGCGCCTCGGGCAGCAGGAATACGGGATTGATGCTGCTCATTTCCGCGTAGACGGGAATGGGTTCGGGCCGGTTCGCGGCGATGCGCATGAGCGCCGTGCCGCCCGCGCGCGAGCCCGTGAAGCCCACGGCCTTGATGGCCGGATGCGCAACGAGCGCCTCGCCCACGGTGCGCCCGGCGCCGACGATGAGCGAGAACACGCCCTCGGGCAGCCCCATCTCCTGCACGGCCTGCTGGATCACGCGGCCCACCATCTCCGAGGTGCCGAGGTGCGCGCCGTGCGCCTTGACGATGACCGGGCAGCCCGCCGCCAGCGCCGCGGCCGTGTCGCCGCCCGCCACCGAGAACGCGAGCGGGAAGTTGCTCGCGCCGAACACGGCGACCGGGCCGAGCGCGATCTTCTGCAGACGCAGGTCGGCGCGCGGCAGCGGCTTGCGCTCGGGCAGGGCGGCGTCGAGCGTGGGCGTGAGCCACAGTCCCTGGCGCACTTCCTGCGCGAACAACTTGAGTTGACCGACGGTGCGGCCGCGCTCGCCTTCGAGGCGCGCCTTGGGCAAGCCGGTTTCCGCGTGGGCGCGTTCGGTGAGCGCGTCGCCAAGCGCGGCGATGCCGTCGGCGATGCGTTCGAGGAACGCCGCGCGCACGGCGAGCGGCAGCGTGCGGTACGCGTCGAACGCCGCGGCGGCGAGCTGGCAGGCGGCGTCGACGTCGGCGGCCGTGCCGCTGCCGAAGGCCGGTGCGGGGATCGCTTCACCCGTGGCGGGATTGAAAGCCGCGAGCGGCTTTTCCGAGCCGCGCACCGCGCGGCCTCCAATAAGCATGTCACCAGTGATTTGCATATCGTCTCCGAGTCTCGTTGCCGTGAGTTAAGTCATCGTACAACTATCATACGCCAGGTCGTCGCCGCCGCACACCCGCGGCAAGCGGCTGCAGCAGCCCAAAACCGCCACAAGCGCGCAGATTCGAGCTTTATCGGTTATGATTCCCGTTCCGGAACAGGGTAAACACGACGTTGGCTCCTTTGGTGCGCAAGTCTAGAATGTCATCAGACAACGTACCACGAAGCATCCAATCCGCGCGCTGCCCGCGCCTGAAGGAGACAACCCCGATGTCCGCCCCCCTCAACCGTTATGAGGACCTGCTGGAGTCAGCCAGCGCCAAGGTCCTGCGGCACGTACTCCCGCTCTTCCTCATCATGTTCATCGCGAACTATATCGACCGTGTGAACGTCGGTTTCGCTGGCGCGCACATGAAAGCCGACATCGGTCTTTCGGCGGCGGCGTATGGGTTCGGCGCGGGGCTGTTCTTCGTGGGCTACGCGATCTTCGAGGTGCCGTCCAACATCCTCATGCAAAAGTATGGCGCACGCGCGTGGCTCACGCGCATCATGGGCACGTGGGGCGTGGTGGCCGCCGCCATGGCATTCGTGCACAACGACACCTCGTTCTACGTCCTGCGTTTTCTGCTGGGCGTGGCCGAAGCGGGCTTCTTCCCCGGCGTGATCTACTACTTCGCGCAGTGGCTGCCGCAGAAGGAACGTGGCAAGGCGGCGGCCGTGTTTCTGGCGGGCTCGGCGTTCGCCTCGGTGCTCTCGGGTCCGATCACCGGCGCGCTGCTGTCCGTGCGCGGCCTCGGTCTCGCGGGCTGGCAGTGGATGTTCCTGATCGAAGGCGGCTTTTCCATCGTGCTGTGCGGCGTGAGCTGGGTGTTCCTGAAGTCGCGCATTCGCGATGCCCACTGGCTCACGAGCGACGAACAGGGCGCGCTCGAGACCTACATGGTGCGCGAGCAGGCCGAGCGCGAAGCCGCCACGGGCGCGCACGTGCCGGTGCTGCGCCTCCTGAAGGACCCGCAGATCGTGCTGTTCTGCTTCCTCTACTTCGCCATCCAGCTCACGATCTACGCGGCCACGTTCTGGCTGCCCACGATCATCCGCAAGATGGGCGGCCTCACCGACTTCCAGGTGGGCCTCTACAACGCCATTCCGTGGATGATCGCGATCGTCGCGATGTACTGCTTCGCGCTGCTCTCGGCGAAGTACCGCTTCCAGCAGGCGTGGCTCGCCGTCGCACTGGTGATCGCGGCCTGTGGCCTGTTCGCTTCGACCTCGTCGGACCCGGTGTTCTCGTTCGTGGCGATCTGCTTCTCGGCCATCGGCTTCAAGGCGGCTTCGTCGCTGTTCTGGCCGATGCCGCAAGGCTATCTCGACACCCGCGTGGCCGCCGGCGTGATCGCGCTCATCAATTCGCTCGGCAACCTGGGCGGGTTCTTCGCGCCGGCCACCTTCGGCTATCTTCAACAGCATACGGGCTCGATCACGGGCGGCCTCTATGGCCTTGGCGTGACCTCGCTGATTGCCGCCGCCGCCGCGTTCCTTGCCCGCAACAAGCCGTCGCGCCGCGCCTTTGCCGACGATTCGGTCCGCAGCGGCGCGCACTAAGCCCGCGTGCAACCCTCAATCGAGAAGGAAACTCGCACCATGAACCAGCCGAACCCCGACCGCTTCTTCGTCTATGTCGCGAATTCGAAAGACGGCGACATTGGCGTGTTTCATCTCGATGCGCGTAACGGCGCGCTCACGCCGCAAGCGCGCGTGGCCGCGCAGGACAACGTGATGCCGATGGCGCTCTCGCCCGATCGCCGCCGCCTTTACGCGGCCACGCGCGGCGCGGACAAGCGCATCAACGACTACGCCATCGACGCGCAAAGCGGCAGTCTCGCGCCGCGCGTGCAGACGCCGATCGAATCGAGCCTCGCGTATCTGTGTGCCGAGCCGCAGGGGCGTTTCCTGCTGGGCGCCTCGTACGGCGAGCATCGCGTGAGCGTGTATGGGGCGAACGATCTCGAGAGCGGTAATGGCGCGCCGCTGCAGGTGATCGGCGAGATCGAGCACGCACACGCCGTGATCGTTTCCGCCGACGGGCGCTTCGCCTATGCGTCGTCGCTCGGCAGCGACCGCGTGTTTGTTTTCGCGCTGGAAGACGCGGGGCGCCTCGTCGAAATCGGTGCGGTCGATCTCGGTGCGGGCTTCGGTCCGCGGCATCTGCGCTTTTCGCCCGGCGGCGACGTGTTGTACGTGCTGAGCGAATTCCGCGCGACCGTGGCGGTGTTCGCGCGCGACGCCGCCACGGGCAAGCTCACGGCGCTGCACGTCTCGCCGCGCGCGCCGGTGCTCGCGCATCTGAACGACGGCTTTGCGCGCCCGAGCCCCACGGACCCCGTGCAGCCCGACCCGGCCGTGCTCGCGAAGCTCGTCTGGGCCGCCGATATCCACGTCTCGTCCGATGGGCGCTTCGTCTACGTGTCCGAGCGCACGACGAGCCAGATTCTCACGCTGCGCGTATCGCAAGACGGCGCGCTCGAATACGTCGGCGCGACCGCGACGGAAACACAGCCGCGCGGTTTTCGCATCGACCCGACGGGCCGTTTTCTCGTGGCGTGCGGAGAAAAATCGCAACACGTGTCGGTCTACGCGATCGATGCGGCGAGCGGCGCGCTCACAGCCGTCTCGCGCGGCGAGGGCGGCAACGGCGCGAACTGGGTGGAGATCGTCGCCGCCAACGCTTGACCGCTTCAATTCAAGGTTTCGATTGTCAGGGCGCAGCGCGCCGCACTTTACAGGTAATCCGTTCATGTCTACACAAACCGTTCAACCGAACGCTACGCCCGTTGTGACCGAGTTGCGCGTCGTGCCCGTGGCGGGCCGCGACAGCATGCTTCTGAACCTCTCCGGCGCGCACGGTCCGTTCTTCACGCGCAACGTCGTGCTGCTGCGCGACAGCGCCGGCAACACCGGCATCGGCGAAGTGCCGGGCGGCGAGGCGATCCGCAAGACGCTCGAAGACGCGCGCGCGTTCGTGGTCGGCCAGTCCATCGGCAATATGCAGGCGGTGCTCAACACCGTGCGCAAGCAGTTCGCCGATCGCGACTCGGGCGGCCGCGGCCTGCAGACCTTCGACCTGCGCACCACGATTCACGCGGTCACGGCGCTCGAAGCCGCGCTGCTCGACCTGCTCGGCCAGCATTTGAACGTGCCCGTTGCGGCGCTGCTCGGCGAAGGCCAGCAACGCAGCGAAGTGGAGATGCTCGGCTACCTGTTCTTCATTGGCGATCGCAACAAGACCGATCTCGCCTACGCGAGCGGCGCCGATGGCCGCGACGACTGGGAGCGCCTGCGCACCGAAGAGGCGATGACGCCGGAGGCCGTCGTGCGCCTGGCCGAAGCCGCGCAGGCGCGCTACGGCTTCAACGACTTCAAGCTCAAGGGCGGCGTGCTGGCGGGCGACGCGGAAATGGAAGCGGTCACGGCGCTGGCCGGGCGCTTTCCGGAAGCGCGCGTGACGCTCGACCCGAACGGCGCGTGGTCGCTCGCGGAAGCCATCCGCCTGTGCCGCGACAAGCACGACGTGCTCGCCTACGCGGAAGACCCGTGCGGCGCGGAGAACGGCTACTCGGGCCGCGAAGTGATGGCGGAATTCCGCCGCGCCACCGGCCTGCCCACGGCCACCAACATGATCGCGACCGACTGGCGCCAGATGGGCCACGCCATTCAGCTGCAGTCGGTGGATATTCCGCTTGCCGACCCGCACTTCTGGACCATGCAGGGCTCCGTGCGCGTGGCGCAGATGTGCAACGACTGGGGCCTTACGTGGGGCTCGCACTCGAACAATCACTTCGACATTTCGCTCGCGATGTTCACGCATGCGGCCGCCGCGGCGCCCGGCAAGATCACCGCGATCGACACGCACTGGATCTGGCAGGACGGCCAGCGTCTCACGCGCGAGCCGCTGCAGATCGTGGGCGGCAAGGTGCAGGTGCCGCACAAGCCGGGCCTCGGCATCGAGATCGACATGGACGAGCTGGAAAAGGCCCACGCGCTCTACCAGGAGCACGGCCTCGGCGCGCGCGACGACGCGATCGCCATGCAATACCTCATTCCCAACTGGAAATTCGACAACAAGCGTCCATGCCTCGTGCGCTGAACGCCGTCTTCGACTGAACCTCTACTGACTTCGCAACAGGATCAAGACCATGACCACGCCGCAAGAACTCAAGCAAATCGTCTCCGAAGGCCTGCTTTCGTTCCCCGTGACCGACTTCGACGCGCAAGGCAACTTCCGCGCGAGCACCTACGCCGAGCGCCTCGAATGGCTGGCCCCGTATGGCGCGAGCGCGCTGTTCGCGGCGGGCGGCACGGGCGAATTCTTCTCGCTTACGAAGAGCGAATATTCGCAGGTCATCAAGACGGCTACCGAAACCTGCAAGGGCAAGGTGCCGATTCTCGCGGGCGCGGGCGGCGCCACGCGCGTGGCCATCGAGTACGCGCAGGAAGCCGGGCGCAACGGCGCGCAAGGCATTCTGCTGATGCCGCACTACCTCACGGAAGCGTCGCAGGAAGGCATTGCCGCGCACGTGGAGCAGGTCTGCAAGGCCGTGCCGAAGATGGGCGTGATCGTCTACAACCGCGCCAATTCGAAGCTCAACGCCGACATGCTCGAGCAGCTCGCGGACCGCTGCGAGAACCTCATCGGCTTCAAGGACGGCGTGGGCGAGATCGAGGCGATGGTGACGATCCGCCGCCGTCTGGGCGACCGCTTCTCGTACCTGGGCGGCCTGCCCACGGCCGAAGTCTACGCGGCGGCGTACAAGGCGCTGGGCGTGCCCGTGTATTCGTCGGCGGTGTTCAACTTCATTCCGAAGACGGCCATGCAGTTCTACCGCGCGATTGCCGCCGACGATCACGCGACGGTCGGCAAGCTCATCGACGAATTCTTCCTGCCGTACCTCGCCATTCGCAATCGCCGCGCGGGCTACGCGGTGAGCATCGTGAAGGCGGGCGCGAAGCTCGTGGGCCACGACGCGGGCCCGGTGCGCGCGCCGCTCACCGACCTCACGCAAGAGGAAGTGGCGCAGCTCGACGTGCTGATCAGGAAGCTCGGTGCGCAGTAACGCGTTCGGTGTTCATGCCATGCGCGCGCCAACCGGCGCGCGCGGCATGGCCGCCTGCGACAGGGCCCTTGCGGCCCTGTTTGCTTATGAAGGGCGTGGGTGGCCGGTCAGGCGTTGTCGCCGAACAGGTCCAGATTGGCGCGCTCGCGCTTTTTGCCTTCATTGCCTTCATTGCCTTCGGCCTTGCGGGCGCGGCGCGCGGCTTTTTCGCGGCGCGGCTTGCCGAACACCTCGTCGGGCGTGAAGCCGAATTCGGCGATTGCCGCGCGCACGTTGGCCAGCGCCTCGTGCGCCGCTTCGGCGCGCGCCGCTTCGATGCGCTCGTCGAGTTCGCGCTTCTGGGCGAGCAATTCGCGGTAGGTAGCCATCGATGATTCTTGTCGAGTGAAAACGAGGCGCTGATTTTACGCGTTGTGCGGGCTTCGCGTGCGCTTTACACCGCAATTTCCGGCATCGGAGTCAGAGATACGCGGCGAGCAGCGCCACCACGACGCCCGATAACCCCATCAGCAAGGCCGCGAGCCACAGCGACCCGCGCGCGGGCGCGCGCACCGAGGCGGGCAGGCGCTTTTTGCCGCTCACCATCGGGCCGACCAGATTGTGGCCTTTGACGAGCGCATAGACGGCAATCGCGCACACGTGCAGCACGACTGCGGCCGCGAGCAGATCCCAGCCCCACGCGTGCAGGCCGGCGATCGCATTGGCGATTTTGGCGGGCACGATTTCGCTGAGCGGGCCTTCATCGGCGATGTCGTTGTTGTCGTAGAGACCGGTGAGGGTTTCGACCAGCAGCAGCGCGAGCAGCAGCAGAACCATCCAGCCGCCGGCCGCGTTGTGGCCCACCTGGACGTCGGGCTCGCGCCGCAGCAGATGGCGCAGATGCTCGACGGCCTTGCGCGGCGAAGCGACGAAGCGCGAGAAGCGCGCGGTCTCGCTGCCAAAGCAGCCCCACAGGATGCGAAACAGCACGAGCGCGAGCAGCGTCTCGCCGAGGCGCACGTGCATCTGCATCCAGTTCATGCGCTGCGTGACGTAAGCAGCCGCCACGAGCACGACGGTCAGCCAGTGAAAGAGGCGCGTGGGCAGGTCCCAGACGGGCACGCGGCGCTCGGGGTGCTCGGGGCGGTGGCGGGTTGCGGAGGTCGTGGAGTTCATGATTCGAGGCGGGCGGCCGGGCTTGGCGCTCACGGCCATCATAGGCCAGGAACGCGCACGCCATGTGTGGCGCAATATACGCACCTGCGACGCCGCAGCGGCTACGTGGCGTCGCGCGGCGACTTCGGCGATACTTGCCGCTCGCCTTACGTCCCTTGCAAGCCGATTCCGCAGATGGAAAAGAACCGACTCGAAGCATTCAGCGATGGCGTGCTCGCCATCATCATCACCATCATGGTGCTGGAACTCAAGGTGCCGCATGGCGACGATCTCGCTGCGCTCGCGCCGCTGTGGCCGGTTTATCTGAGCTACGTGTTGAGCTTCATCTACGTGGGGATCTACTGGAACAACCATCACCACATGCTGCAGGTGGCGCGCCACGTGAACGGCGCGGTGCTCTGGGCCAACCTGCATCTGCTGTTCTGGCTTTCGCTGCTGCCGTTCACCACGGGCTGGATGGGCGAGAACGAGTTCGGGCGCTGGCCGACCGCGCTCTACGGCGTCAACCTGCTGCTCTGCGCGCTGGCCTATGTCGTGCTGCAATTCACGCTGGTGCGCTATCACGGCACGCAAAGCCCGCTTGCCATCGCGCTGGGCAATGACGTGAAGGGCAAGATTTCGCCGCCGCTGTATCTGGCGGGGTTTGCGCTCGCGGCGTTCGACTATCCTCGCATTGGCGCGATCTTCTACTTCGGCGTGGCGTTGCTCTGGCTCGTGCCCGATCGACGCATGGAGCGGCTCGCCCTCGCGGCCGGCGAGAAGAAGGACGAGTAAGCAGCAGCAGGGCCGGCGCGCATGCGGCCGGCCCCTTCGCACATCACATCGTCATCAGCCTGCCAGGTGCTTGCGCTTGGCGAGTTCCTGAGCCTTGGCGTAGTCGGCCTGGATCACGGGCAGACCTTCCGTGGCGGCCTTCTTGAGGCCCGCGTCGCGGCCCGAGGCAATCTCCGCCTGGAATGCCGAGAGCGTCTTTTGCTGGCCGGCCAGCGCGACCTGCTCGATATACGTCTTGTCGAAGTCCGCGCCGCGCAGGTTATTGATGCTGCTGATCACGGCCGCATCCGGGTCGTTGCGCGGCACATCCACGCCGCGCGGGCTCGCCGCGCGCATCGAGTCGGACAGCTTCGAATAGTCGGCCACCAGTTTTTCGGCGAAAGCCTTCACTTCGCGGTCGGTCGAGCGCGAGTCGGCAATGCGCGCGGCATCGCGCTGCGTGGCGACGGTTTGCGTGCCGTCCGCGATGAAGGCCTTGTCGGCTTCGTGCAGCTTGCCGGGTGCGGCCGAAGTCGAGGCAGAAGCCGCGGTGGGCGCGGGGGTCTGCGCATGGGCACTCAGCGTAACGGCGCAAAGGCTGGCGGCCGAAGCCGCGATGAGCGAGGCAAGCGAGAGGCGAGTCATGTGAACTCCTTTCTGCGTAGTTGGTATCGATTGCACGCGCAGGGCCTGGTGTCATGCGGCTTTCCGTGCGGCTCTGCGCGGGACCGTCGTGGCGTGGCGCCTTGCTGCTCAACGGTCCGAGGAATTCTATGAAGTCGCTCGCCATTCAGGTGAAACGATTGCTTCGACTGTGTAACGGTTGGTAAGAGAGCATGCGACAGAGATAATGATCAGCGTATTCACATCGACGTCATGCGTTTATGCAAATACGGCGTTTTGCATTCGCGCCAACCGGCGCACAATGTCCCTCGTGCGTGTCGTTGCTGCTACAGAGAAAAGTCCCACGATCTGGGCACGAACGCGGTTTGAGTCTCACGAGCTTGCGCATCGGCGCATGCAAAAAAACGTAGGCCAACGAGGAGGAGACAGGATGGACGACGAGCTGGTTGCAACCGCATCCACCACACAATCGACCGCCACAGCCGCCACCGCCGCGAATTTTCGCTGGCGCGTGCTGATCTGGCTGCTGTTCGGCGGCATCATCAACTACCTCGATCGCGCGAATCTCGCGATTGCCGCGCCCGGCATGATTCACGACCTGGGCCTCACGCGCACGCAAATCGGCCTGCTGGGCACCGTGTTCGCCTGGACCTACGCCGTGATGCAGCTGCCGGCGGGCTGGATCATCGACCGCTTCGGCGCGAAGCGCGCCTATGCAGTGGGCATGATCTGGTGGAGCGCGGCGACGTGGCTCACCGGCGTGGTCGGCTCGATCTCGGGCCTCATCGTCATGCGCGTGCTGCTCGCCGTGGGCGAGGCGCCATGCTGGCCCACCTCCGCGAAGATCACGGCGGCGTGGTTTCCCGCCAAGGAACGCGGCTTCGCCACCGGCATCTGGGATTCGTCGTCGAAGTGGGGGCCCGCGCTCGCGCCCGCCGTGCTCGTGGCGTTGATGATCGCGTTCGGCTGGCGCTCGCTTTTTCACGTGACGGGCGCCATCGGCATCGTCTTCGCCGTGCTGTTCCTGTTTCTCTATCGCAACCCCGCGCAAAGCAAGCGGCTCACGCGTGAGGAGTTCGCCTATATCGAAGCGGGCGGCGGCGGCCACGAGCGTTCGCTTACCACCGCGCCCATTCGCTGGCGCGCGCTGTTCGCCTCGCGCAGCGTGTGGGGCATGATCTTCGGCTATTTCTGCGCGATCTGGCTGTGGAATATCTTCCTCGTGTTCCTGCCGCTCTACCTGCTCGATCGCTTTCATATTTCGTTCGCACAACTGGGCATCTACGCGAGCATTCCGTGGTTTGGCGGCGCGGCGGGCGAGATCGTCGCGGGCTGGATCGCGAAGAAACTCGTGGATCGCCGCATGGCTTCGCCCATGGTCGCCAAGCGCATGCTGATCGTGGTTGGCGCGCTTGGCGCGGGCGTGTGCGCGGCGGCGCTGCCGTTCGCTGGCACGATAGGCTCGAGCGTCGCGCTGATGACGTTGGGGCTGGCGTTCATCGCCGCCACCATCGGCAACGCGTGGGCGCTCGCGGCCGACATCGCCCCGTCGTCGATGGTCGCATCCGTGAGCGCGATCCAGAACTTCGGCGGCTATTTCGGCGGGGCGTTCTCGCCGGTCGTGGCGGGCTTTATCGTCGACCGCACGGGATCGTATTCGCTGGCGTTCATCATGGGCGGCGCGATTGCGGGCTGCGCGGCGCTGTTCTACTGGTTCATGGCACGCAGCACGGTGGGCCAGCCGACGGACGCGGCTTGAGGAGACGAACGTGAACGCCTGCGAACACTTTCCCTGGCGTGCGCTATACGACACCGGCATCGAGCCGAATCCCCGCCAGGACTATACGAACGGTCTCGACATGTTCGCGGCGGCGCTCGCTCGCGCGCCGCACGAAAGCGCGCTGCTCTACTTCGACGGCAGGCTCGACTGGCGGACGCTCGACGCATGGAGCGACCGCATCGCCTGCTTGCTGCTGGACGAAGGCGTGCAGCGCGGCGACCGTGTGGCGCTCTATCTGCAGAACGTGCCGCAGTTCGTGATGGCCTTGCTCGGCATCTGGAAGGCGGGCGCCGTGATGGTGCCGGTCAATCCGATGAACCGCGCGCGCGAACTGAAACTGCTGCTCGACGATTCGCAAACGCGCGTGCTGATTTGCGACACCGCGCTCGAAGGCGAAGTCGTTCGCGAAGTGATGGCGAGCATCGAAGCCGAAGGCAGAGCCGCGCCGCGCGTGTTCACGACGCACGCGCGTGCGCTGCAGACACGCGACGATCCACGCGTGTTCGGCGCACCGCGCGAGGAGAGCGGGGCAGGCGAGGGCACATGCGATCTCTTGCAGGCGGCCCAAGCCATGGAAGCAGGGCGCAAGCCGCCGCCGGTCGTGCTGGCGGCGAGCGATCCCGCCATGCTTGTCTACACCTCGGGCACGAGTGGGCGCCCGAAGGGCGCGATCTGCACGCACGGCAACTTCGCGTTCAATGCGCAGACGTACCGCGATTTCTGCGGCCTGCGCGAAGGCGGCCCGATACTCGGCGTGGCGCCGCTCTTTCACATTACCGGACTGGTGGGCCACATTGGCGCGGCGTGGATTGCGTGCGCGCCGCTCATCCTCACGCATCGCTTCGACCCGGCAGCCACGCTCGACGCCATCGAGGAACACCGCGCGGAATTCACGATCGGCGCGATCACGGTGTTCATCGCGCTGCTGCATCACGCCGATGCGACCCGCGAGCAACTCGCGACGCTCACGAAGATCTACTCGGGTGGCGCGCCCATCGCGCCCAGCGTGGTGGAGGCATTTCGCGCAAAGTTCGGCCACGTGATCCATGGCGCGTACGGGCTTACCGAAACGAATTCGCCCACGCATATGGTGCCGCTAGAGAGGACGGCGCCCGTCGATCCGCGCAGCGGCGCGCTGGCCATGGGCGTGCCCGTGCCGGGCGCTGAAGCGGCGATCGTCGACGATGACGGTCACATGCTCGCTGTCGGCGAAACGGGCGAGATCGTCTGCCGTGGACCGATGGTCGTACCCGGCTACTGGAACAACGCGGCGGCGACGGCCGATGCGTTTCGCGGCGGCTGGTTCCATACCGGCGACGTCGGCTTCATGGACGAAGCGGGCTGGTTCTATCTCGTCGACCGCAAGAAGGACATGATCAATGCAGCCGGATACAAGGTCTGGCCACGCGAAGTGGAAGACGTGCTTTACGGCCATCCCGCCGTGCGCGAAGCGGCCGTGGTAGGCGTGCCCGATCCATATCGCGGCGAGACCGTGAAGGCCGTGGTGAGCCTGCGTGCGGGCGCGGCGGCCGACGCAGCGGAACTGATCGCGTTCTGCAAGGCGCGCATGGCTGCGTACAAGTACCCGCGCATCGTCGAGTTTCGCGACGAACTACCGAAGACGGCCACGGGGAAGATCTTGCGGCGCGAGTTGCGGTGATGATTGCGCGAGCAACCTGATCAGGTCGAAAACTGAAGCTCCCCGTGCCCGGCTCGGGGCGCTTCGGCGCCTTATTGCAACTGGCTGCGCAGCGTCCTGGCGGCAGCGACCATGTTGGTCAATGCCGGGATCACCTCGGCCCATTGACGCGTCTTCAGACCGCAATCCGGGTTGACCCACAGGCGTTCTGCTGGAATGCGCCCGGCGGCCTTCTGCATCAGTTGCACGATGTGCGCTTCGGTCGGGATGTTCGGCGAGTGAATGTCGTACACGCCCGGCCCGATTTCGCTCGGATACCTGAAGTCGTCGAACGCGTCGAGCAGTTCCATGTCCGAGCGCGAGGTCTCGATCGTGATGACGTCCGCATCCATATCGGCGATCGACGCGATGATGTCGTTGAACTCCGAATAGCACATGTGCGTGTGGATCTGCGTTTCGTCTTCCACGCCGTTCGCCGTGATGCGGAACGACTCGACGGCCCAGCGCAGATACTCGCCCCATTGCGCACGGCGCAGCGGCAGACCTTCGCGCAGCGCGGCCTCGTCGATCTGGATCACGCCCACGCCGGCCTTTTCCAGGTCGAGCACTTCTTCGCGAATGGCGAGCGCGAGCTGGTAGCACGAGACCGAACGCGGCTGGTCGTCACGCACGAAGGACCAGTTGAGGATCGTCACCGGGCCCGTGAGCATGCCCTTCATGGGCTTGTTCGTGAGCGACTGCGCGTAGGTGATCCACTCCACCGTCATCGCCTTCGGGCGACTGATGTCGCCGAACAGAATGGGCGGCTTCACGCAGCGCGAGCCGTACGACTGCACCCAGCCGGACTGGCTGAACGCGTAGCCGTCGAGCTGCTCGCCGAAGTATTCGACCATGTCGTTGCGCTCGGCTTCGCCGTGCACGAGCACGTCGAGACCCAGTTGCTCCTGCTCACGCACGCTGCGCTCGATTTCGGCGCGCATGGCGGCCTGATAGCCGGCGTCGTCGAGCGCGCCGCTCTTGAACTGGCTGCGCGCCTGGCGGATCTCCGCCGTTTGCGGGAACGAGCCGATCGTGGTGGTCGGGAAGGCGGGCAGCTTCAGGCGTGCGGCCTGCTTCGCGGCGCGCTCGGCGTAAGCGTGCTGACGATTGCCGAGCTGCGCGCCGATGCGCGCGATCGCGGCCTTCACGGCGGGGTTGTTCACGTGCGGCGACTGGCGGCGCGCCTGAACGGCGGTGGCGTTCGCCGCGAGTTCGGCCGCAACCTTGTCGCGCCCGGCATTCAGCGCCGTGGCGAGCACCTTCACTTCGTCGAGCTTTTGCAGCGCGAACGCGAGCCACGAACGGATTTCGGCGTCGAGCTTTCCTTCGCTCGCGAGATCCACCGGCACGTGCAGCAGCGAGCACGACGGCGCGATCCAGAGGCGCTCGCCCAGTTGCTTCGCGAGCGGCTCGAGCCAGTCGAGCGTGGCGTTCAGATCCGTCTTCCAGATGTTGCGGCCGTTGATCACGCCCACCGAAAGCACGCTCTGTGCAGGCAGCTTTTGCGCGGCCAGCGCGACTTCGGCGCGGGCGTTGATCGCGTCGATATGCAGACCGTCGACGGGCAGCGAGCAGGCGAGGTCGAGATTGTCCTGCAGCTGGCCGAAGTAGGTGGCTAGCAGCAGCTTGACGCTGCGCAGCTCGAACCCTTCATAGGCCGTCGCAAACGCGGCGCGCCAGGCCGGATCGAGTTCGGTCACGAGAATCGGCTCGTCGATCTGCACCCATTCGACGTCCATCACGCGGAAGTAATCGAGCAGCGCGCGATACACGGGCATGATGCGCGGCAGCAGCGCCAGCTTGTCCGAGTCGTCCTTGGCCTTGCCGAGCCACAGGTACGTGAGTGGCCCGATGATCACCGGCTTGGCCTTCACGCCCAGTTCGCGGGCTTCGCGCAGCTGCTCGGAAAGACGCGAGGTGTCGAGGTTGAACTGCGTATCGGCCGTGAATTCGGGGACGATGTAGTGATAGTTCGTGTCGAACCACTTCGTCATTTCGCCGGCCGCGACGCCGCCGCAGCAAGCGGCATGGTCCTCGGCGCCTGCGGCCGAGCGGCCACGCGCCACGCGGAAATAGTTGTCGAGCTTGTCGCCGTGGAAGCCCTGCACACGCTCGGGCAGGTTGCCGAGCGTGAAGCTCATGTCGAGCACCTGGTCGTAGAACGCGAAGTCGCCGGCGGGCACGAGATCGAGGCCCTTCTGGTTGTCCCAGTGGCGCGCGCGCAGTTGCGCGCCGAGCGCCTTCAGTTCGTCGCGCGAGGTTTCGCCCTTCCAGTAGCGTTCCAGACCGAATTTGAGTTCGCGTTTCGCGCCGATGCGCGGAAAGCCGAGATTGTGCGTGGTGACCATGTGCGGTGCCGTCCGAAATGAAAGTGCTGAAAACGATCCAGAATGGCAGCGATGATAGAGGTATCCGAGGATGAAGAAAAATGGCATTATTTCATCCATCCATTAGTTTCTTTCATCTGTCGCCAGCCTGGCGCGGGGTTGTCCTTTTCCATGCTCGAACGCGTTCACCTCGTCATCGTCCGCGAAGTCGCCCGCCAGGGCTCGCTGACCGCCGCGGCGGAAGCGCTTTTCCTCACGCAGTCGGCGTTGAGCCATACGGTCAAGAAGATCGAGCAGCAACTCGGCACGCAAATCTGGGACCGCGAGGGGCGCAGCCTGCGGCTGACGCAGGCCGGGCAATATCTGCTCTCGTTGGCCGAACGGCTCCTGCCCCAGTTCGAACTCGCGGAGGAGCGCATGAAGCAGTACGCCGCGGGCGAGCGCGGCACGCTGCGCATCGGCATGGAATGCGCCCCGTGCTACCAGTGGCTGCTCAAGGTGGTTTCGCCGTATCTGGCGCGCTGGCCCGACGTCGACGTCGACGTGAAGCAGCGTTTTCAGTTTGGCGGCATCGGCGCGTTGATCGGCTATGACATCGACGTGCTGGTCACGCCCGATCCGCTCAACCGGCCGGGGCTGCGTTTCGATCCGGTGTTCGACTACGAGCAGGTGCTGGTGGTCGCGGAAAACCATCGGCTTGCGAACGCGCGCTACGTAAAGCCCGAGCAGCTCGTCGACGAAACGCTCATCACGTATCCCGTGGATACCGACCGGCTCGATATCTACAACCAGTTTCTGCGGCCCGCGAGCATCACGCCGCGCCGTCACAAGACGATCGAAACGACCGACATCATGCTGCAGATGGTCGCGAGCCAGCGCGGCGTGGCCGCGCTGCCGCGCTGGCTCGCGGAAGAATACGCAGACCGCATGCCGCTCGCGATCGTGAAGCTCGGCAAGCAGGGCATCGCGAAGCAGATCTTTCTCGGCACGCGCGAAGGCGACGCCGTGGTCGACTACCTGAAGTCCTTCGTCGAGTTCGCGCGCGACCCGGTCTGGCAACAGCCCCGTGTGCGAGGCTGACACCGCGCGGCGCACGCGAGGCCGCGGCAATGGATTATGTTTTGAAAATGAAAGAAACGCCGCGCAAGTTCGTATATTGATCGTTCAATTAACTTAAAGCCGCTGTTCATCGGCACTCGCTGGAATCGCTTGTCGCTTCTGCGCAATTGCTCGTCGCAATTGCTACGTTGGTCGGCTTTTTGCCGGACAACCATGTGTCATGAGCCTTCATGACCCTGCGACGCAGTTCGATTCCTGAGGAGATGACGATGTGCCGATTCCCCCTGCTTAAGACAGGCGCGCTCGCGTGCGCCGCCATCCTCTGCACCAGCGCCTACGCGGCCGATCCCGCCGCGTGCAAGGACGTGCGCTTCGCCGACGTGGGCTGGACCGATATCGCGGCGACCACGGGCGTGGCGTCGACGATCCTCGGCGCGCTCGGCTATACGCCGACCAAGACGATCGCCTCGGTGCCGATCACGTTCGCAGGGCTCAAGAGCAAGCAGATCGACGTGTTCCTCGGCTACTGGTCGCCGACCATGGACCCGATCATCGAGCCGTTCACGAAGTCGGGCTCGATCAAGGTGCTCTCGACGCCCAATCTCACGGGCGCGAAATATACGCTTGCCGTTCCCGATTACGTCTACCAGGGCGGCCTGAAATCATTTCAGGACATCGCCAGATACGCGGACAAGCTGCAAGGGCGCATCTACGGCATCGAACCCGGCAACGACGGCAACGCGCTGATCCAGAAGATGATCGGCGCGAACCAGTACGGGCTCGGCAAATTCAAGCTGGTCGAATCGAGCGAGGCGGGGATGCTCGTACAGGTGAACCGCGCCGTGCGCGAGAAGCAATGGATCGTGTTCCTCGGCTGGGAGCCGCATCCCATGAACGTGCAGATGAAGATCGACTACCTCTCCGGCGGCGATGCGGTGTTCGGGCCCGACTACGGCGCGGCGCGCGTGCTGACCGCGGAACCGCCCGACTATGCCGCGCGCTGCCCGAACGTGGCGAAGTTCGTCTCCAACCTCCAGTTCACGACCGCCATCGAGAACCATTTGATGGTGCCGATCGCCAACAAGGAGGACCCCAACAAGGCCGCCGCCGACTGGCTGCGCAGCAACCCGCAGGTGCTCGACAACTGGCTCGCCGGCGTGACCACGCTGGACGGCAAGCCGGGCCTGCCTGCCGTGCGCGCCTCGCTGGGCGTGCATTGACGCGCCGTTGTCCGCGGTGAGAGCCGCGGACATCCCTGCGGTACATCCCTATTTGCGCGGCAATTTTGGTTGATTAGCGTTCAAAAGAGGAGGAGGCAGATGGAGCAAGCAGGAATCGGTACGCATGGCGCAGAGGAGAGCGCCGCACGAGGCGGTCATGGCCAGGGGCTGCAGCGCGGCCTTACGTGGAAAGACGCGTTCTGGGTGACGAGCGGCGTGCCCGCGGGCGTGTTGTTCACGATTGGCGGTGTTTGCGCGACCATTGGCCAGCCGGCCTGGGCCATCTGGATCGCATCGATCACGATGGGCCTCGTGCAAAGCGCCACTTACGCCGAGATTTCAGGACTCTTTCCGCACAAGTCGGGCGGTGCTTCGGTGTACGGAGCAATTGGCTGGGTCCGCTACAGCAAGATGATCGCGCCGGTTTCCGTGTGGTGTAACTGGCTCGCATGGTCGCCCATGCTGGCGCTCGGCTGCGGACTCGCCGCGAACTACGCGCTCGCCACGCTGTTCGCGCCCGAGGCGGCCATCCTGCAGTGGCACTGGACGCTCGCCAACCTGGACTTCATCAAGCCGGGTCTCACGCTGCGCATCAACGCGACGTTCCTGATCGCCGCGGCCTTCCTGCTCGTCACATTCCGGCTTCAGCACAGCGGCGCTTCGAAGGCCGCAAAAACGCAGAAGATTCTCGGCATCGCGTCGCTCACGCCGCTCCTGATCGTCGGGCTCGTACCCTTCGTTACGGGCGATGTTCCCGCGAAGCATCTCTTTCCGCTGCTGCCGCTCGGGCACGACGCCCACGGCAATCTCACCGCGGCCGTGTTCGGCACGTGGAACGGGCAGGGCGTGGTCATGGCGCTGGGCGCGATGTTCATGGCGGGATGGGCATCGTACGGCTTCGAAACGGCGGTGTGCTATACGCGCGAGTTTCGCGACCCGCGGCGCGATACGGCGCGGGCGATCTTCTGGTCGGGCGCGCTTTGCCTCGTCGTGATGACGCTCGTTCCGCTCGCGTTTCAGGGCTCGCTGGGTACGGCGATGATGCTCGATCCACGCATCGGCGACGGTACCGGTGTGGGCACCGCGATGGCCGCGATGGTGGGCGGCGGCGCCTGGGTGGGCAACGCCGTGGTGGTGATGCTGATGCTCTCGATCCTGCTGATCGTGATGACGTCGATGATGGGTTCGTCGCGCACGCTCTATCAGGCTTCGGTGGACGGCTGGCTGCCGCGCTACCTCTCGCGCGTGAACGAGCACGGCGCGCCGACGGCGGCGATGTGGACCGATCTGGGTTTCAATCTCGTCCTGCTCGCGATGTCTGACTATATGACGGTGCTGTCGATCTCGAACGTCTGCTACATGCTGTTCGTGTTCCTCAACCTTCAGTCGGGCTGGATTCACCGCATGGATCGCGGCGCGTGGGCGCGTCCGTTTCGTTGCCCGACGTGGCTGCTCGCGCTCGGTGCGCTGTGCGGCTATGCGAACCTCGTGTTCGTGGGCGCAGGCGCGAATCTGCAAGGCGAGGGCACGCTGCGCGATGGCATCATTGCCATGCTGCTGATCGTGCCGGTGTTTGCTTTCCGCCATTACTGGCAGGATCGCGGGCGATTTCCGGCGGGCAGCGCGCTCGATATGGAAGTGAGCGTGCCGGTGCGCAGCCGGTGGTTGAACCTCGCGCCTTATGGTGCGCTCGTTGCGGCCGCGCTGACGATTGCGGTTTCGCATTGGCTGGCCGCGTCGGTCTGAGTTGGCTTCAGTGTTGGCGGCATCGTGCGGGCGGGTTGCTCGCGTGGTGCCGCGTTTTTTTTGCTGTGACTGTTGCTGTGCTTGTTGCTGGACCGATCACGCGCTGAATGCGCGACGAACCCGAAGAAAAAGCCAGAGTCGGCGCGCAACTCATCGCGCGCCGACTCTGGCCCATCACCGTTGCTTAAAGCGTCACGCTATGCGCGCGTATTTTCTCCCTGCGCGACGTGGCGTCCGCCGCGGGTGAGCCCGCCCCCCGTGCCGGCGCGCCGTTCGCCACGAAATACGGCGCGTGCGATCGCGCAAGCGCCTCGCGCCCGCGGATGCGATCCGCGATCTTTTCCGCGATCATGATGGTCGGCGCATTGAGGTTGCCGGTGGTGATGCGCGGCATGATCGACGCGTCCACCACCCGCAGGCCGTCGAGTCCATGCACGCGGCCTTCGCCGTCCACCACGGCCATGTCGTCGTAGCCCATCGCACACGAACACGACGGGTGATAGGCGGTTTCCGCGCGGTTGCGCACGAACGCATCGATCTCGGCGTCGCTCTTGAGCGCCGCGCCGGGGTTCAGTTCGCTGCCGCGAAACCGGTCGAGCGCGGGCTGCGCAATGATTTCGCGCGTGATGCGGATCGCGTCGCGGAACTCGCGCCAGTCGAGCGCTTCGGCCATGTAGTTGAAGAGGATCGACGGATGCTGACGAGGGTCGCGCGAGCGCAGTTTGACGCGCCCGCGGCTCGGCGAGCGCATCGAGCCCACGTGCGCCTGGAAGCCATGCATCTTGATCGCATTGCTGCCGTTGTAGTTGATCGCAACGGGCAGGAAGTGATACTGAAGGTTCGGCCACGGATCGTCGTCGCGCGTGCGAATGAAGCCGCCCGCCTCGAAATGATTGCTCGCGCCAATGCCGGTGCCGCGCAGCATCCATTCAAGGCCAATAGCCGGTTGATTGCGCATGAGGAGTGCAGGGTAAAGCGAAACCGGCTCCTTGCACTCGTACTGCATGTACATTTCCAGGTGGTCCTGAAGATTCTGCCCGACGCCCGGCAGATCGAGCACAACGGGAATGTCGAGCTCGCGCAGCCATGCACCGGGACCGACGCCCGAGCGCTGCAGGATCTGCGGCGAGGCGATCGCGCCCGCACACAGCAGCACTTCGCGGCGCGCGTAGCGGGTCACGCGCGCGGGCCCGTCGAGAAAGACGACGCCACACGCCCGCTTGCCGCTGAACAGAACGCGGTCCGTCACCGCATGCGTGACGATGTCGATGTTGGGCCGATGCTTTGCCTGATCCAGATAGCCGCGTGCGGTGCTCGCGCGCCGGCCTTTGGCCGTCACGGTGCGGTCCATCGGCCCGAAGCCTTCCTGGCGGTAGCCGTTCAGGTCGTCGGTGCGCGCATAGCCCGCCTGCACGCCCGCCTCGATCATCGCCTCGAAGAGCGGGTTCACGCCCGGCTTGCTCGTCGTCACGTGAACAGGACCTTCGCCGCCGTGATAGTCGTTCGCGCCGACGTCACGCGTTTCGGCCTTGCGGAAATACGGCAAGCAGTCCAGATAGCTCCAGTTCTCGAGCCCTTTGCGCTCGGCCCAGCCGTCGTAGTCGAGCGCATTCCCGCGGATATAGCACATGCCGTTGATGAGCGACGATCCGCCGAGCCCCTTGCCGCGCCCGCATTCCATGCGCCGGTTGTTCATATGCGGCTCGGGATCGGTTTCGTAGGCCCAGTTGTAGCGGCGGCCCTGCAACGGGTAGGCGAGCGCCGCGGGCATCTGCGTGCGGAAATCGAAGCGGTAGTCGGGACCGCCCGCTTCGAGCAGCAGCACCGTCGCGTCGCGGTCCTCGGTGAGGCGCGCGGCAAGCACGTTGCCCGCCGATCCCGCGCCGATGATGATGTAGTCGTACTCTTGCGCTGCCATGCAGGACTCCCTCAGAAAACGGGCTGATACGGTCCCAGTTCCACCTGGACGGATTTGAGGCGCGTGTAGTGCTCGAGCGTGGTGATGCCGTTTTCGCGGCCCACGCCCGACTGCTTGTAGCCGCCCACGGGCATTTCGGCGGGCGACTCGCCCCACGTGTTGATCCAGCAGATGCCGGCTTCGAGCCGATGAATCACGCGGTGCGCGCGAGAGAGGCTTTCGGTCACGACGCCGGCGGCCAGGCCGTAAAGCGATTCGTTGGCGCGTGCGATCACTTCGGCTTCGTTGGCGAAGGCGAGAATGCTCATCACCGGCCCGAAGATCTCCTCCTGCACGATGCGCATGTCGTCGCGGCAACCGGAGAACACCGTGGGCTGCACGTACTGGCCGCGCGCGAAGTCGCCCTGCGTGAGGCGCGCGCCGCCCGCGAGCAGCCGCGCGCCTTCGCGCTTGCCGCTCTCGATATAGCCGAGCACCTTGTCGAGCTGCGCGGAGCTGGCGAGCGGCCCGAAGTTGGTGGCGGGGTCGGTAGGATTGCCTACGCGGATGCGCTGCACGCGTTCGAGTACGCGCGCCTCGAACTCGCCAATCACCGATTGATGGACAAACACGCGCGTGCCGTTGGTGCATACCTGGCCGGCGCTGAAGAAGTTGGCGGTCACGGCGATATCGGCGGCGCGCTCGAGGTCGGCGTCTTCGAAGACGATGAGCGGCGACTTGCCGCCCAGCTCCATCGTGACTTCCTTGAGCGTGGAGCCGCCCGCGGCCGCCATGACCTTCTTGCCCGTTTCGACGCCGCCAGTGAACGAAATTTTCTCGATGCCGGGATGCACGCTCAGCATGGCGCCCACGCGGCCGTCGCCATGGACCACGTTGAACACGCCGGGCGGCACGCCGGCCTCGATATAGATCTCGGCGAGCTTCGAGGCCGAAAGCGGAGTGATCTCGCTCGGCTTGAAGATCATCGCGTTGCCGGCGGCGAGCGCGGGCGCCGATTTCCAGCAGGCGATCTGTAGCGGATAGTTCCATGCGCCGATGCCCGCCGTGACGCCCAGTGGCTCGCGCCGCGTGTAGACGAACGAGCTTTCGCGCAGCGGAATCTGCTGGCCTTCGAGCGCGGGCGCGAGGCCCGCGTAGTACTCGATCACGTCGGCGCCGGTGGCGATGTCCACGCTGCGCGTTTCGGCGATCGGTTTGCCCGTGTCGCTGGTTTCGAGTGCCGCGAGTTCGTCGTTTCGCTCGCGCAGCAGTTCGACCGCGCGCCGCAGCACGCGCGAGCGCTGCATGGACGGCATGGCGGCCCAGACGCGCTGGCCGTTGCGGGCCGACTGCACGGCGCGGTCGATATCGGCGGCGCTCGCGTGCTGCACCGTGGCGAGCTTGGCGCAGGTGGCGGGATCGTAGGTGTCGAACGTTTCGCCGCTGGTGGCGTCGCTGTAGTCGCCGTCGATGAAGAGGCGTTGCAGGGGAAAGAGGGACATCGTTGGCTCCGGGCCGGGTTATTTGCCTGACTTGCCCGAGCGCGGCTTCGCGCGCGCCTCGAGTTGCAGGTCGATGTAGTCGTTGGCCACGCGCAGCGCGGCCTTCGTGTCGAACGGCTCGCCCGTGAGCGCGCCGCGCAGCCAGAGGCCGTCGATCAACGCAGCGAGTCCGCTTGCGGCGCGCCGGGCCGTAGCGGCCGGCAACACCTTCTCGAACTCCGCGCAGAGGTTCGAGTGGAGCCGTCGCGTGTTGACGCGCTGCAGCCGGCGCAGCGCGGGCTGATGCATGCTCTCGGCCCAGAACGCGAGCCACGTCTTCATGACGGGTGCGTTCACCTGCGAGACGTCGAAATTGGCCGCGACGATGGCGCGCAAGCGCGCACGCGGCTCGTCTTTCGCGGCGAGGCGACGCCGCACCGTGGCCTCCCAGAGGTCGTGCAGCACGTGGCGCATGGTGGCTTCGAGCAGGCCGTCCTTGCCGCCGAAATAGTGACTGACGATGCCAGTCGAAATCTTCGCGTGCTGTGCGACGGTCGCGAGCGTCGTGCCGGAAAGACCCGACTCGTCGATCGATTGCAGGGTGGCGTCGATGAGTTGCGCGCGGCGCACGTCGCGCATTCCGATCTTGGGCATGGTGATTCCGGGCGATTCGGGGAGGTTTCCACTCTAGGTATTTTTTATTGAATGTTCAATCAATAAAAACGTAGAAATGGCGGGATCGGCGGATTTTACAAAGTCCGCGTCGGATTACCGATGATCGCGTCGCCGGAACCCCTCTCGAGGCCCGCCAGATAACGGATTGCGCCTGTTTTACAGGGGTATTTCTACCGCTGGCGTGTCGCGTTAGCGCCAGCGCGTGTCGTGTCTGCGCAAGTCGGGCGAGATTTGGACTTGTACGTTTTGATCCACCGCGCAAGCCGCCACGCGTTGCCGGCGCGGCCCGACAACCTGTATCGCCAGACCAGAGAGACCCGACACCATGAGAAAACTGAATGCGGTGGCACTGAGCGGCATCGCGGTGACATTGAGCGCTGTCTCGACCGCAAGCCATGCCCAAAGCAGCGTCACCCTGTACGGGATCATCGACGCCGGCGTGACCTACGTGAGCAATGCGGGTGGCTCGCATCAAGTGAAATTCGACGATGGCATTGCGCAGGCGAACCGCTGGGGCCTCAAGGGCACAGAGGATCTCGGCGGCGGGTTGAAGGCCGTGTTCCAGTTGGAGAGCGGCTTTCGCCTCGGCAACGGACAGATTGCCAACGGCGGCTCGCTTTTCGGTCGTCTCGCTTATGTCGGACTCCAGAACGATTGGGGCACACTCACGTTCGGCAATCAGGCCGACATGACGCAGGAGTTCGTCTACCTCTACAACGTCACGGCGTGGGCGAGCGGCTACGCAATCAACCAGGGCGACTTCGACCGCATGAACGGCGACCATCTGCCGAACGCCGTGAAGTTCATGTCGAACACGTTCGGCGGATTCCAGTTCGGCGGCATGTACTCGTTCAGCAACACGCCCGGCGACTTCCACACCGGCAGCGCCTGGAGCGTGGGCGCGCAGTACCAGAACGGCCCGTTCGCGATGGGCACCGCGTACACGCAGCTGAACAACCCATCGGGCATCTACGCGTTCGACCCGTACAACATGATCGGCGTGCGCACGTTCTTTGGCAGGCCGACCGTGAGCGTCGATCCGGCCACGGGCGCAGTCAGCTCGCTCTACTCGGAGACGCCGTTCCCCGTGGACAAGCAGGCCACCTTCGGCGCGGGCGCGAGCTACGCCATCGGCGACGTCACGCTCATGGGCGCTTTCACGTACACGCAGATCAAGGCATTCGGCGAGAGCGAGCACATGCAGGTGGGCGAAGGCGGCGCCAACTGGCAGGTGACGCCCGCGTTGAGCGTGGCGGGCGGCTACCAGTACACCCACTTCGATGGCCACCACTGGAACCAGCTTTCGGCGGGGATGCATTACCTGCTTTCGAAGCGCACGGACGTGTACATCTCAGGCGACTGGCTCAAGGCCTCGCAGGGTGTGGACGCGGTGATCGGCTATAGCTTCACGCCGTCTTCCACCACCACCCAGGCCGACGTGCGCATTGGCTTGCGTCATCAGTTCTGAGCGGACATGCGGGTACTTTTCCACAGCAAAACATCGGGAAAACCCGCGGTAAAACCCTGGCGAATCGTCCGCCAGAGTCGCCCGCAGCCCCGACTGGCGAGGCCGTCCAACGGCGATGGCGTTTTTGTTCTATCGGCTGCCACGGCCTCTTTGGTCTACTTGCACCCAAGCTCATCCATGCGCTCAGCGCGAAGGGAAGTCAGATGAACGTCAGCGTTTTCGACCTGTTCAAGATCGGGATCGGTCCGTCCAGCTCGCATACCGTCGGCCCGATGGTCGCTGCGTGCCGCTTCGCGTCGCATGTCGAGGACGCCAATCTGCTCGCCTTTGTGCGCCGCGTCAAAGTCGAGCTGTACGGCTCGCTCGGCGCGACGGGCAAGGGCCACGGCACCGACAAGGCTGTGCTGCTGGGCCTTGAAGGCAACTTGCCCGACTCGGTCGATCCCGACCAGATCGAGCCGCGCCTCGCTGCCATTCGCCGCGAGAAGACGCTCGTGCTGCTCGGCAAGCAGACCATCCGTTTCGACGAAAAGGAGTGTATCGGCTTCTTTCGCAAGACGATGGGCGGCGCAAACACGCTGCACTCCAACGGCATGCGTTTTCAGGCCTTCGACGAAAACGGGCAGTTGCTCGTCGAGAAAGAGTACTACTCGGTGGGCGGCGGCTTTGTCGTGAACCGCGACGGCGACCGCGTGAACGGCGTGCGCAGCGGGCGCGAGGTGCCGTATCCGTTCCGCACCGGCGACGACCTGCTGCGCGTGTGCAAGGAAAGCGGCCGCTCGATCGCCGAAGTCACCCTCGCGAACGAGTGCGCGGCACGCTCGCCGGAAGACGTGCGCGAAGGGCTGCTCGCGATCTGGCACGCGATGGCCGCCTGCGTGGAGCGCGGCTGCAAGATGCATGGCGAATTACCCGGCCCGATGCAGGTGAAGCGCCGTGCCGCCGATCTCTCGGTGCATCTGCGTTCGCGCTCCGAGGAGTCGCTGCGCGATCCGCTTTCCATGCTCGACTGGGTCAATCTCTACGCCATGGCCGTGAACGAAGAGAACGCGGCAGGCGGGCGCGTCGTCACGGCGCCCACGAACGGCGCGGCGGGCGTGATTCCCGCGGTGCTGCACTACTACGTGAAGTTCGTAGCGGGCGCAAACGAAGACGGCATTGCCAACTTCCTGCTCACGGCCGCGGCCATCGGCATCATCTACAAGGAAACGGCGTCGATTTCGGGCGCGGAAGTGGGCTGCCAGGGCGAAGTGGGCGTGGCGTGCTCGATGGCCGCTGCCGCGCTCGCTGCCGTCATGGGCGGCACGCCGCGCCAGGTGGAAAACGCCGCCGAAATCGGCATGGAGCATAACCTCGGCATGACCTGCGACCCCGTGGGCGGCCTCGTGCAGATTCCGTGCATCGAGCGCAACGCCATGGGCGCGATCAAGGCGATCAATGCCGCGCGCATGGCGCTCAAGGGCAACGGCGAGCATTACGTCACGCTCGACAACGTCATCAAGACGATGCGCGAAACGGGTGCCGACATGAAGACGAAATACAAGGAGACGTCGCGCGGTGGTCTCGCCGTGAACGTCATCGAGTGCTAACTGAAGCTAATGGTAACGCGCAACAAGGGGTCTGCGAGATGAGCCGCTATTCGATATTCAGTCTGTTCCGCAACGGGTTGTCGTATCACGAGAACTGGGAGCGGCAGTGGAGAAGCCCGGAGCCGAAGAAGGAGTACGACGTGGTGATCGTCGGCGGCGGCGGGCATGGTCTCGCAACGGCCTATTACCTCGCGAAGGAGCACGGCGTGAAGAACGTCGCGATTCTGGAGAAAGGCTGGATCGGCGGCGGCAATACGGCGCGCAACACGACCATCGTGCGCTCGAACTATCTGTGGGACGAATCGGCGGCGCTCTATGAGAAAGCGATGAAGCTTTGGGAAGGGCTCTCGCAGGACCTCAACTACAACGTGATGTTCAGCCAGCGCGGCGTGATGAACCTCGCGCATACGCTGCAGGACGTGCGCGATACCGAGCGCCGCGTGAATGCGAACCGCCTGAACGGCGTGGACGCCGAGTTCCTCACGCCCGAGCAGATCAAGGAAATCGAGCCGACCATCAACCTGAACAGCCGCTACCCCGTGCTGGGCGCTTCGATCCAGCGCCGCGCGGGCGTGGCGCGCCACGACGCCGTGGCGTGGGGCTTCGCGCGCGGCGCGGACCAGCACGGCGTGGACATCATCCAGAACTGCCAGGTGACGGGCATTCGCCGCGACGGCGCGCGCGTGACCGGTGTGGATACGTCGAAGGGTTTCATCAAGGCGAAGAAGGTCGCCGTGGTGGCGGCGGGCAACACCACGACGCTCGCGGACATGGCCGGCGTGCGCCTGCCGCTGGAAAGCCACCCGCTGCAGGCGCTGGTGTCGGAGCCGATCAAGCCGGTGGTGAACACCGTGATCATGTCGAACGCGGTGCACGCCTATATCAGCCAGTCCGACAAGGGCGATCTCGTGATCGGCGCGGGCGTGGATCAGTACACCGGTTTTGGCCAGCGCGGCAGCTTCCACATCATCGAGGGCACGCTGCAGGCCATCGTCGAAATGTTCCCGGTGTTCTCGCGCGTACGCATGAACCGGCAGTGGGGCGGCATCGTCGACGTTTCACCGGACGCCTGCCCGATCATCAGCAAGACCGATGTGAAGGGTCTCTATTTCAACTGCGGCTGGGGCACCGGCGGCTTCAAGGCGACGCCGGGCTCGGGCTGGGTGTTCGCGCACACCATTGCGAAGGACGAGCCGCATCCGCTCAATGCGCCGTTCTCGCTGGACCGCTTCTATACCGGCCACCTGATCGACGAACACGGCGCGGCCGCTGTCGCCCATTAACGAGGAGACCACAACATGTTGCTGATCGAATGCCCGTGGTGCGGTCCCCGCGCCGAAGTCGAGTTTACGTGCGGCGGCGAAGCCGAAATCGCGCGTCCGCTCGAGACCGACAAGCTCACCGACAAGGAGTGGGGCGACTACCTCTTCATGCGTCACAACCCGCGCGGCGTGCACAAGGAGCAGTGGCTGCACGCGCAGGGCTGCCGCCGCTGGTTCAAGGCGACGCGCGACACCGTCACCTACGAGATTCAGAGTTACGAGACCTTCGGCGCGGCAAATGAAGCGCAAGGCAACAAGCAAGGGAGCACGCAGCGATGAGCCAGAAAAACCGCCTCGGCGCCGGTGGGCGCGTGAACCGCGCGATTCCGCTGAACTTCACGTTCAACGGCCGCACGTATCAGGGCTTTCAGGGCGACACGCTCGCCTCGGCGCTGCTCGCCAACGACGTGCATTTCGTCGCGCGCAGCTTCAAGTACCATCGCCCGCGCGGCATCATGACGGCCGACGTGGCCGAGCCGAACGCCATCGTGCAACTCGAGCGCGGCGCGTATACGGTGCCCAATGCGCGTGCGACCGAAGTCGAACTGTACCAGGGGCTCGTGGCGACGAGCGTGAACGCCGAGCCTAGCCTCGAGAACGATCGCATGGCGATCAACCAGAAGTTCTCGCGCTTTCTGCCGGCGGGCTTCTACTACAAGACCTTCATGTGGCCGCGCAAATGGTGGCCGAAGTACGAGGAAAAGATTCGCGACGCCGCCGGTCTCGGCAAGGCGCCCGAAGTGCGCGACGCCGATCGCTACGACAAATGCTTCGCGCATTGTGACGTCCTCGTGGTCGGCGGCGGCCCGGCCGGCCTCGCGGCGGCGCATACGGCGGGCGCAAGCGGCGCACGCGTGATTCTGGTGGACGACCAGCGCGAACTGGGCGGCAGCCTGTTGTCGTGCAAGGCCGATATCGATGGCCGTTCCGCGCTCCAGTGGGTCGAGAAGATCGAAGCCGAACTCAAGCAGATGCCCGACGTGAAGATCCTGTCGCGCAGCACGGCGTTCGGCTATCAGGATCACAATCTCGTGACCGTGACGCAGCGTTTGACGGAGCATCTGCCGGTGTCCACGCGCCAGGGCACGCGCGAGCTGTTGTGGAAAATCCGCGCCAGGCGCGTGATTCTCGCGACGGGTGCGCACGAGCGTCCCATCGTGTTCGGCAACAACGATCTGCCGGGCATCATGCTGGCCTCGGCGGTATCGACGTATATCCATCGCTATGGCGTGCTGCCGGGCCGCAATGCGGTCGTGTTCACGAACAACGACGCGGGCTACCGTTGTGCGCTCGACCTCAAGGCATGCGGCGCGACCGTCACGGTCGTCGATGCGCGCACGCAGGGCAACGGCGCGTTGCAAGCCGCCGCGCGCCGCCAGGGCGTGAAGGTGATGTACAACGCGGCGATCAACTGTGCGCACGGCAAGCAGCGCGTGAGTTCAGTCGACGTGGTGGGCTACACGAACGGGCAAGCCGGCGCGCAGCAGACCACGCTCCCATGCGATCTCGTTGCCGTGTCGGGCGGCTTCAGCCCGGTACTGCACCTCTTCGCGCAGTCGGGCGGCAAGGCGCACTGGAGCGACGCGAAGGCGTGCTTCATGCCGGGCAAGCGCGTGCAGGAGGAAGTGAGCGTTGGCGCGGCAGTGGGCGAATTCGGCCTGGCCCGCGCGCTCACGCAGGGCGTGGACGGCGGCATCGACGCGGTGAAGTCGCTCGGCTTTCCGCTCAAGCGGCCTGCGGTGCCCAAGGCGGCCGAGGTCGAAGAAACGCCGCTGCAGGCGCTGTGGCTCGTGGGCAGCCGCAAGGATGCGGCGCGCGGGCCAAAGCAATTCGTCGACTTCCAGAACGACGTTTCGGCAGCGGACATTCTGCTCGCCGCGCGCGAAGGCTTCGAATCGGTCGAGCACGTGAAGCGCTACACGGCCATGGGCTTCGGCACCGACCAGGGCAAGCTCGGCAATATCAACGGCATGGCGATTCTCGCGAGCGCGCTCGGCAAGACGATTCCCGAAACGGGCACGACGACGTTCCGCCCGAACTACACGCCCGTCACGTTCGGCGCGTTCGCGGGGCGCGAACTGGGCGACATGCTCGACCCGATCCGCAAGACCTGCATTCACGAGTGGCACGTGCAGCATGGCGCAGAGTTCGAGGACGTGGGCAACTGGAAGCGCCCGTGGTACTACCCGAAGAGCGGGGAGAATCTGCACGCGGCCGTGAAGCGCGAGTGTCTTGCGGTGCGCAACAGCGTCGGTATTCTCGATGCTTCCACGCTGGGCAAGATCGACATCCAGGGGCCCGACGCCGCGAAGCTGCTCAACTGGGTCTATACGAACCCGTGGCTCAAGCTCGAAGTGGGCAAGTGCCGTTATGGCCTGATGCTCGACGAAAACGGCATGGTGTTCGACGACGGCGTGACAGTGCGCCTCGGCGAGCGGCACTACATGATGACGACCACTACGGGTGGCGCGGCGCGCGTGCTCACGTGGCTCGAACGCTGGCTGCAGACCGAGTGGCCCGACATGAAGGTGCGTCTGGCTTCCGTCACCGACCACTGGGCGACGTTCGCCGTGGTCGGCCCGAAGAGCCGCAAGGTGCTGCAGAAGGTGTGCAAGGACATCGACTTCGACAACGCCGCGTTCCCGTTCATGTCGTATCGCAACGGCACCGTCGCGGGCGTGAAGTCGCGCGTCATGCGCATCAGCTTCTCGGGCGAGCTGGCCTATGAAGTGAACGTGCCGGCCAATGCAGGCCGCGCCGTCTGGGATGCGCTGATGGAGGCCGGCGCCGAGTTCGACATCACGCCGTACGGCACGGAAACGATGCACGTGCTGCGCGCCGAGAAGGGCTACATCATCGTGGGCCAGGACACCGACGGCTCGGTCACGCCTTTCGACCTCGGCATGGGCGGTCTCGTCTCGCAGACGAAGGACTTCCTCGGCCGCCGCTCGCTCAAGCGCTCGGACACGGCGAAGGAAAACCGCAAGCAGTTCGTCGGACTGCTGACCGACGACGCGCAATACGTGCTGCCCGAAGGCGGCCAGATCATCGCGCCCGATGCGCAAGTGCGGTCCGACGGCACGACGCCGATGATCGGCCACGTGACGTCGAGCTATTACAGCCCGATCCTGCAGCGCTCCATCGCGCTCGCGGTCGTGAAGGGCGGCTTGAACAAGATGGGCGAGCGCGTGGTGATACCCATGGCCGATGGCCGGCGCGTGAGCGCGCAGATCGCGAGCCCGATTTTCTACGACACGGAAGGAGTGCGTCAGCATGTTGAATGAAACGAAAGACCCCCTGCCGGTCGCGGAGCGCGTCGTCGGCGTGCGCCTGGAGTCGCCGCTCGTAGGCGCAGCGGATCTGGTCAAGGCGCAGGAGGGACGCGCCTCGAAAGCGTTCGCCATGCGCGAGCTGCCGTTCCGCGACCTCGTGAACGTGCGCGGCGAATTGAGCGACCCGGCGTTCGTCGCGGCGTTCGCCAGCGTGGTGGGCTGCGAGCCGCCTGCCGCGCCGAACACCATCGCGCGCAGCGAGCATTACGACGTGCTCTGGCTCGGACCCGACGAATGGCTCGTGCGCTCGCTCGCGCCTGTGCAAACCGGCATGCTCGAAGCGAAGCTGACCGCCGTGCTCGGCGACGCCTACGCGGCGGCCGTGGACATCGGCAGCGGCAATACGGTGATCGAGATCGAGGGCACGCGAGCGCGCGACGTGCTCTCGCGCGGCTGCCCGCTCGACCTGCATCCGCGCCTCTTCAAGCCGGGTCAATGCGCGCAGAGCGTGTACTTCAAGGCTTCGATCGTGCTGATTCCCACGGGCGACGACCGCTTCGAAATCGTCGTGCGCCGCAGCTTCGCCGATTATTTCTGCCGCATCATGGTCGACGCCGCGGCGTCGGTCGCGCCATGAAGATCGTCGATGCAGCGTTCGAGCCGGCGCTCGGCGCGCTGGGCGCAATCGGTGCGCTCGGCGCTCACGACGAGCCGCGCGGGCGCGGCTGGAGCGTATTCGTCGAAGCGTTGAGCGTGCCGGCGCGCATCGGCATCTATCCGCACGAGCACGGTTCCCCGCAGCCACTCGTGATCGACGCGCAGCTCGGCTATCGCTGCATGCCGCACGAGAAGAACGCGACGGGTGAAGCGGGCGACTGGATCGACTACGACGGCTACTGCACGCGCCTTGCCGACTTTCTCGGGCGCAAGCCGCACACGCGGCTGCTCGAAACGCTGGTGGCGGACATGGCGGCGTTTTCGTTTCGCGAATGGCCCGCGCTGGAAACGCTCAGGCTCGCGGTGCACAAGCCGAAGATCCGGCCGGGCACGCGGCGCGTGGGCGTGGGGCTCGACTGGACGCGCGCCGACTATCGGCAATGGATACGGGCTGAGAGCGGCGGGCAGCCGTAGCAGGCGAGACGCGTAGCCCGATGTCGGCACAAAGCAAGGGCGCGTCGCTTTTTGTACATCGTCGTATGCGGCGGGCAGGCTACGCTCGAAGCATCGTTACCTTGCGCGGAGTCTGCACGAGGTGACGCCATCTGGTAAGCAGCGTTGCGAGCTGCATCGAACAGGAGACAGCGAGATGAGCGGTAATCGAGGCGTCGTGTATCAAGGTCCGGGCAAGGTCGAGGTGCAGAAGATCGCGTATCCGAAGATGGTCGATCCGAGCGGGCGCTCGATCGGCCATGGCGTCATTCTGAAGGTGGTCAGCACGAATATCTGCGGCTCGGACCAGCATATGGTGCGCGGGCGCACGACGGCGCCCGTCGGTCTCGTGCTGGGCCACGAAATCACCGGCGAAGTGGTGGAGGTGGGCAACGACGTCGAAACGCTGAAGATCGGCGACCTCGTTTCCGTACCGTTCAATGTGGCGTGCGGGCGCTGTGCGATGTGCCGCGAGCAGCACACCGGCGTTTGCCTGAACGTGAATCCGTCGCGCGCGGGCGGCGCTTACGGCTATGTCGACATGGGCGGCTGGATTGGCGGCCAGGCCGAATACGTGCTCGTGCCGTACGCCGATTTCAACCTGCTGAAATTTCCGGACCGCGATCAGGCCATGTCGAAGATCCGCGATCTCACCTGCCTTTCCGACATTCTGCCTACGGGCTATCACGGCGCGGTCACGGCGGGCGTAAAGCCGGGCTCGACCGTCTATATCGCGGGCGCGGGTCCCGTGGGGATGGCGGCTGCGGCTTCGGCGCGTTTGCTCGGCGCGGCCTGCACGATCGTCGGCGACATCAATGCCGAGCGGCTCGCGCATGCGAAGGCCATGGGCTTCGAAGTGGTCGATCTTTCGAAAGACGCGACGCTCGGCGAGCAGATCGAGCAGATACTCGGCAAGCCGGAGATCGATTGCGCGGTGGATTGCGTGGGCTTCGAAGCGCATGGGCATGGCGCTTCTGGTCACTCGGAAGAGGCGCCGGCCACGGTCCTCAATTCGCTGATGGAAATTACGCGGCCCGCGGGCATGATCGGTATTCCGGGGCTGTACGTGACGGATGATCCGGGCGCACGCGACGTGGCAGCGCAGCATGGGAGCCTTAGCATCCGCTTTGGGCTTGGTTGGGCCAAGTCGCATACTTTCCATACGGGGCAGACGCCCGTGCTCAAGTACAACCGCAATCTCATGCAGGCGATTTTGTTTGATCGGTTGCCGATCGCCAAGATCGTTAATGTGTCGGTTATTTCGCTTGATGAAGCCCCTGAGGGCTATAAAAAGTTTGATGGCGGTGCGCCGCGGAAGTTTGTGATTGATCCGCATGGGTTGTTGGCCGCTTAGGTTTTGGTTTTGGTTTTTGGCTTTTGGCCGGTTTTTTGGGGTTTTCCTGTTGTCGCGTCGGTACGCACGCGTTGCCCCTGTGCGGGGCAGCACCTACTTTTCTTTGCAGCGGCAAAGAAAAGTAGGCAAAAGAAAGCCGCTCAAACCGCTAATGCCTGCCACAGTTCTCATCTCGCCGTAAATGGTGAATGGCTCCGGAGCGTCTGTCACCTCGCACCACCAAACTTGGTGACAAGGCCGTCATTCATCCCGCTGCTCGCTACGCGCGCTGCGGTTGGGGCTGCCAGGGAAACCAAAGGGTTTTAGCTATGCCCTTCGGCGCGCGCAGCCCCGCCGGAAGTATGAGCGCCTTGTCACTACCTTTGAAGGTGCGAGATGACAGACGCTCCGGAGCCAGCACAGGGGCAACGCTAGCAGACCGCCGCGAAACCAGGTTTCAAACATGAACGACAGGCGCAGGCACAACAACAACAGCCGCGCCAGGCGAATCCAACCCAGAAAGCGGTGCAACCCGCTTCCTCCGCTCCCCAGTAGGCGCACTCCCAAAAGCATCCCGATAGCTCTTGCTAAAGTGACAAGCCGACTGAAACCCGCAGGCCATCGTAATCTGCATAATCGACATATCGGTCTGCAGCAGCAGCTCACGCGCCCGCCGCAACCGCAGCGTCAAATAGTAATGCGTCGGCGTCATGCCAAGATGCTCATGAAAGAGCCGCTGCAACTGCCGCTGTGACATATTCGCAAGCCGTGCGAGTTCCTCACGCGAAAGCGGCTCCTCGATATTGTTCTCCATGAGAGAAATGACTTCGAAGAGCGACTTGTTCGCGGACCCGAGCCGCGCGACGAGCGGCATGCGCTGCTGGGCAGACGTATCGCGCACATGCTCGACCACGAACTGCTCGGCGATCTGCGTCACGCGAGCAGTGCCCACACGTGCCGTGATGAGATGCAGCATCATGTCGAGCGGCGCGACGCCGCCCGTGCAGGTCACGCGGTCGCGATCGATGACGAAGAGCTCCTTGAGAAAACGCGTCGAAGGAAACTCTTCCTTCAGCGCCGACATGTTTTCCCAATGGATCGCGCAAGCATACCCAGCCAGCAGCCCGGATTTCGCCAGCGCATAGGTCCCCGTGCACAGGCTGCCCAGCGTGACACCCATGCGCGCGAAGCGGCGCAGCGCAGCGAGATGGGCAGGCGTAGTGGCCCGCTGCACATCGATGCCCCCGCAGACGAACACGATATCGGGCTGCCCCACGCATTCGGCCGGGCCTGTGTCGATGGAAAGCCCGTTGCTCGACGCGACCGGGCCGCCCTCCGGGCTGATGATCGACCACCTGTAAAGCGGCTGCCCGCTCAGGTAGTTAGCCATACGAAGAACTTCGATGGCGTTCGTGAACGCGATCATCGTGAAGTCGGGCAGCGGCATGAACGCGAAGTGCGCTAACGACGCTGTGCGATCCGGCAGCATGGGGGACGATTCCTTGTGATCGGTAGCCTGATGCCCAATGGAGGCCCGGTGAGGCCGGGGGGCCGGCTACGCTACCGCAATTTTCGAATTTGGCGGGTCCAGTGTGCCATGCGGCAAAACCCTGAGTCATCTGGACAAAAAAGCCGGACGCGGGAAACAGGACGAGAGTGCGGGATTGGTGCACCGCGATGCACGATAAATAAATCGGATTGGGGAACATGGGGCACGGCGCACCGTTAGCGGGCGCCCTGGCGAAGCCACTTGTGAAAAATGGACGCGGATGGCGGAAAAGGAAAAGAACGCGTCTGAATTTCGACGTTGAGCGCCAATTCGAACGACAAGAATAGAACCGTCGGTCCCCAGCCGGTCAAGCGGGTTCAAAGCCGCTCTCAAGCCAGTCGCGACGGGGCCTCCAGCATTGCAGGAAGTCCTTCATTCATCGTCACGGAAGCCCTATGTCGAACACTCAACCTTTCTTTTCGCAAACGCTGGCGCAGCGCGATTCGGCAATCCGCAGCAGCATCCTGAAAGAACTCGAGCGGCAGCAGTCGCAGGTCGAAATGATCGCGTCGGAAAACATCGTGTCGCGCGCCGTGCTCGAGGCCCAGGGCTCGGTGCTGACCAACAAGTACGCTGAAGGTTATCCGGGCAAGCGCTATTACGGCGGCTGCGAATTCGCCGACGAGGTGGAAGCACTCGCCATCAGCCGCATCAAGCAACTGTTCAACGCGGGCTTCGCCAACGTCCAACCGCATTCGGGCGCCCAGGCCAACGGCTCGGTCATGCTCGCGCTCGCCAGGCCGGGCGACACGGTGCTCGGCATGTCGCTCGACGCGGGCGGCCACCTCACGCACGGCGCCAAGCCGGCGCTTTCGGGCAAGTGGTTCAACGCCGTGCAGTACGGCGTGAACCGCGAAACCATGCTGATTGATTACGACCAGGTCGAAGAACTCGCGCAGCAGCACAAGCCCAGCCTCATCATCGCGGGCTTTTCCGCGTATCCGCGCGCCCTCGACTTCGCGCGCTTTCGCGCCATCGCCGACGCGGTCGGCGCGAAGCTGATGGTGGATATGGCGCATATCGCGGGCATCATCGCGGCGGGGCGTCATCAGAACCCCGTCGAGCACGCGCACGTCGTCACCTCCACCACGCACAAGACGCTGCGCGGCCCGCGCGGCGGCTTCGTGCTGACCAACGACGAGGAGATCGCCAGGAAGATCAACTCGGCCGTGTTCCCCGGCCTGCAGGGCGGCCCGCTCATGCACGTGATCGCGGGCAAGGCGGTGGCGTTCGGCGAAGCGCTCGACGCCGGCTTCAAGACCTATATCGACAGCGTGCTCGCCAACGCGAAGGCGCTGGGCGAGGTGCTCAAGGCGGGCGGCGTCGATCTCGTGACGGGCGGCACCGACAACCATCTGCTGCTCGTCGATCTGCGGCCCAAGGGCCTGAAGGGCAATCAGGTCGAGCAGGCGCTCGAGCGCGCCGGCATCACCTGCAACAAGAACGGCATTCCGTTCGACGCCGAAAAGCCCACGGTGACTTCGGGCATTCGCCTCGGCACGCCCGCGGGCACGACGCGCGGTTTCGGCGTGGACGAATTCCGCGAGATCGGCCGCCTGATTCTCGAAGTGTTCGACGCGCTGCGCACGCATCCCGAAGGCGACGCCGCCACCGAGCAGCGCGTGCGCCGCGAGATCTTCGCGCTGTGCAGGCGCTTCCCGATCTATCCGCAAGCCTGATTCCTCACACCACCGCCTTTCAATTTCATTCGCGAGTTTCGGAGCGGCTAATGAGCACTCTGCACGACAACAGCATCATCATCGACGGCCTGAACATTTCGAAGTTCGAGCGCTCGGTGTTCGAAGACATGCGCAAGGGCGGCGTCACCGCCGTCAACTGCACGGTATCCGTGTGGGAAGACTTCCAGAAGACGGTGGACAACATTGCGCAGATGAAGCAGCAGATTCGCGAGTACAGCGAGATCCTCACGCTCGTGCGCACGACCGACGACATCCTGCGGGCGAAGAAAGAGAACAAGACGGGCATCATCTTCGGCTTCCAGAACTCGTATGCGTTCGAAGACAACCTGGGCTATATCGAGGTGTTCAAGGAACTCGGCGTGAATGTCGTGCAGCTTTGCTACAACACGCAGAACCTCGTCGGCACGGGCTGCTATGAGCCGGACGGCGGGCTCTCCGGCTACGGGCGCGAAGTGATCCAGGAAATGAACCGCGTGGGGATCCTCGTCGATCTCTCGCACGTGGGCGGAAAGACGTCATCGGATGCGATTGCGTGCTCGAAGAAGCCGGTGACGTATTCGCACTGCTGTCCGTCGGGTCTCAAGGAGCATCCGCGCAACAAGACCGACGAGCAGCTGAAGGAGATTGCTGACGCGAACGGCTTCGTGGGCGTAACGATGTTCGCGCCGTTCCTCAAGAAGGGCCCGGATTCGACGGTCGAGGACTATCTCGAAGCGATCGAATACGTGGTCGATCTGATCGGCGAGGACCGCGTGGGCATCGGCACGGATTTCACGCAAGGCTACAGCACCGAGTTCTTCGACTGGATCACGCACGACAAGGGCCGTTATCGCCGTCTCACGAATTTCGGCAAGGTCGTGAACCCGGAAGGCATCCGCACGATCGGCGAATTTCCGAATCTCACCGCCGCCATGCAAAAAGCCGGCTGGGGCGAGACGCGCATCAAGAAGGTCATGGGCGAGAACTGGATGCGCGTATTCGGCGAAGTCTGGGGCGGTTGACCGTCCGGCCTGACCATGCAGCGTGGAAAGGCCATCTCAAGTAATTAGAAACCCTGAATAAAATCGCTCGTTGAGTCATTGGAGCCCCACGAAATGCAACCGCAACTGCCGATCGATGTCGATCCCGCCACCGGCGTCTGGACCACGGACGCGCTGCCGATGCTGTACGTGCCGCGTCACTTCTTCACCAACAATCACACCGCCGTGGAAGAGGCGTTGGGCCGTGATGCGTACGCCGAGATTCTCTACCAGGCCGGCTACAAGTCGGCGTACCACTGGTGCGCGAAGGAAGCCGAAAAGCACGGCATTGCCGGCATGGCCGTGTTCGAGCACTACCTGAAGCGTCTTTCGCAGCGCGGCTGGGGCCTCTTCACGATACGCGAGGCCGACCCGGCAACCGCGCGCGCGAAGATCGAATTGCGTCATTCGTCGTTCGTGCTCGCGCAGCCGGGCAAGGAAGGCAAGCTTTGCTACATGTTCGCGGGATGGTTCGCGGGCGCGATGGACTGGGTGAACGACACCACGGAGGGCGGCAAGGACGCGCCGCGTTCGCAGTCGAAAGAAGTGCAGTGCGCCGCCGAAGGCCACGCGCACTGCGTATTCGAAGTCTCGCCGATCGCCGCCTGAACGACCGCGCGCCACCCGTAATACAGGTCACACCAAAAGACACGAACGCCAGAGGTCGTCTGCGATGCGCTACCCCAATCTGTTCAAACCCTTGACGCTCAATCAGCTCACGCTGCGCAACCGCATCGTCAGCACGGCCCACGCCGAGGTCTACGCGGAGCCGGGCGGCTTGCCGGGCGACCGCTATATCCGCTATTACGAAGAAAAGGCCAAGGGTGGCGTGGGCCTGGCCGTATGCGGCGGTTCGAGCCCGGTGTCGATCGACAGTCCACAGGGCTGGTGGAAGTCGGTGAATCTAGCCACCGACAAGATCATCGATCCGCTCGCGCGTCTGGCCGAGGCCATGCACCGCCACGGAGCGAAGATCATGATCCAGGCCACCCACATGGGCCGCCGCTCCGCCTTTCACGGCGAGCATTGGCCGCATTTGATGTCGCCTTCGGGCGTACGCGAGCCCGTGCACCGCGGCAACGCGAAAATCATCGAGGTGGAGGAGATCCGCCGCATCATCGGCGACTTTGCGGCCGCTGCAAAGCGCGTGAAGGACGCGGGCATGGACGGCATCGAAATCTCCGCCGCGCACCAGCATCTGATCGACCAGTTCTGGAGCCCGCGCACGAACTTCCGCACCGACGAATGGGGCGGCTCGCTCGAAAACCGTCTGCGTTTCGGCGTGGAAGTGCTCAAGGCCGTGCGCGAAGCGGTGGGCAAGGATTTTTGTGTCGGCCTGCGCATGTGCGGCGACGAGTTCCACGAAGACGGCCTCGATCACGAGCAGCTCAAGGAAATCGCGCAGGCGATGTCGGAAACGGGTCTCATCGATTATCTCGGCGTGATCGGCTCCGGCGCGGATACGCACAACACGCTCGCGAACTGCATGCCGCCCATGGCGCTGCCGCCGGAGCCGTTCGTGCATCTCGCGGCGGGCATCAAGTCGGTGGTCAAGCTGCCGGTCATGCACGCGCAGAGCATTCGCGACGCGGGCCAGGCCGAGCGTCTGCTCGCGAGCGGCATGGTCGATCTCGTGGGCATGACGCGCGCGCAGATCGCCGACCCGCACATGGTCATCAAGATTCGCGACGGCCGCGAAGACGAGATCAAGCAGTGCGTGGGCGCGAACTATTGCATCGACCGCCAGTACAACGGGCTCGACGTGCTGTGCGTGCAGAACGCGGCAACGTCGCGCGAAGCGACCATGCCGCACGTGATCGAAAAATCGCGCGGCCCCAAGCGCAAGGTCGTGGTGGTCGGCGCGGGCCCGGCGGGCCTGGAGGCCGCACGCGTGGCGCGGCTGCGCGGCCATGACGTCGTGCTGTTCGAGAAGAACGACGCCGTGGGCGGTCAGATTCTGCTCGCCGCGAAAGCGCCGCAGCGCGAGCAGATGGCGGGCATCGTGCGCTGGTTCGACATGGAGACGAAACGCCTCGGCGTGGATCGCCGCCTTGGCGTGACGGCCGACGAGAAAACCATCCTCGCGGAAAAGCCCGACATCATCGTGCTCGCCACGGGCGGGTCGAGCTTCACGCAGCAGGTTCCGGCCTGGGGCGTGGAAGAGGGGCTCGCCGTAAGCGCGTGGGACATCCTGAGCGGCAAGGTCGAGCCGAAACAGAACGTGCTCGTCTATGACGGCGTCAGCACGCATGCTGGCGCAGGCGTCGCCGATTTCATTTCGAGCCGCGGCTCGAAGGTCGAGATCGTGACGCCCGACGTGAAGGTCGCCGACGACGTGGGCGGCACCACGTTCCCGATTTTCTATCGCCGCCTCTATGCGCAGGGCGTGATCCACACGCCGAATTACTGGCTCGACCGTGTGTACGAAGAGGACGGCAAGAAGATCGCCGTGCTGCGCAACGAGTACACGGAGGAACAGGAAGAGCGCGCCGTCGATCAGGTGGTGATCGAAAACGGCAGCACGCCCAACGACGCGTTGTACTGGAAACTCAAGCCCGAATCGGTCAATCGCGGGCAGGTGGACGTGCACAAGCTCTTCGCGGCCGAGGCGCAGCCGTGCCTTGCGGAAGAACTCGGCAATGGCCGCTTCCTGCTGTTCCGCGTGGGCGACTGCATCTCCCTGCACAACATTCACGGCGCAATTTACGACGCGCTGCGGCTCGCCAAGGACTTCTGAACCATGAATCCGACCTGGCTCATTACCGCGCTGCTGTGGGTGTCGATGGCGGGGCTCGCGTTCGCGGTCGCGAAGCGTGCCGCTTTCTGGCGGGTGGGGCGTGCAGCCTCACCCGGCTCCGTCGGTGTCGGCAAGCTGTTCAGTATCCCGAAGCGTTATTTCGTCGATCTGCACCACGTGGTCGCGCGCGATCCGTACATCGCCAAAACGCACGTCGCCACCGCGGGGGGCGCCATCGCGGCGCTCGCGCTCGTGTTCGTCAACTACGGGTTCGCGATCTATTCGCCGTGGCTCGACAAGCTGATCTTTCTCGCGGCGCTCGCCATGCTGATCGGCGTGGTGTTCGTGTGGCGCCGCCGTCACGCGAAGGCGGTGCCGGCACGCCTCTCGCGCGGGCCCTGGAATACGCTGCCGTGGCTGCTCGGTTCGTTCGCGCTGGGCGTGGCGCTCTTCACGATCGTACCGGCGGGCGCCATGTCGGGCGGCTTCGCGGTGCTGTGCGCGGTGCTGATCGCCGTGGGCGCGTTCGCGATGACGTTCGGCGCGGCGCGCGGCGGCCCGATGAAGCATGCCGTGGCGGGGCTGCTGCACCTCGCGTTCCATCCGCGTCAGGAGCGTTTTTCGGCCTCGCGCGAGGGCTGGACCGGCAACGGCACGGCCACGCCGCCCACCGCGCTGAAGCTCCCCGACATCGAAGAGAAGCAGGAATACGGCGTGGCGAAACCCGTCGAGTTCCGCTGGAACCAGTTGCTGAGCTTCGACGCCTGCGTGCAGTGCGGCAAATGCGAGGCCGCGTGCCCCGCTTTCGCCTCGGGCCAGCCGCTCAACCCCAAGAAGCTGATTCAGGATCTCGTGGTCGGCATGGCGGGCGGCACCGATGCGGCCTATGCGGGCAGCCCCACGCCCGGCATCAAGGTCGGCCAGCATGGCGGCGCGCCGACTGGTCCGATCGTCTCAAACCTGATCGAAGCGCAAACGCTGTGGTCCTGCACGACCTGCCGCGCCTGCGTGCAGGAGTGCCCGATGCTGATCGAGCACGTGGATGCCATCGTCGATATGCGCCGCAACCAGACGCTGGTGCACGGCGAGGTGCCGGGCAAAGGCCCCGAGGTGCTGGCCAATCTGCGCGAAACGGGCACGGCGGGCGGCTACGACAAGGCGGCGCGCTACGACTGGTCGGTCGATCTCAACGCGCCCGTGGCGCAACCGGGCAAGCGTGTAGACATACTCGTGGTGGCGGGCGAGGGTGCGTTCGACATGCGCTATCAGCGCACGCTGCGCGCGCTCGTGAAGGTGCTCAACAAGGCGGGCGTGAACTACGCGGTGCTCGGCGCGCGGGAAACCGATACGGGCGACGTGGCGCGCCGCCTCGGCGACGAAGCCACGTTCCAGCAGATGGCCAGGCAGATGATGGCGACGCTCGCCACGCTGGACTTCGCGCGCATCGTCACCGCCGATCCGCACGTCATGCACAGCCTGCGCAACGAGTACCGCGCGCTTGGCGGGCGTTACGAAGTGCTTCATCACACGACCTACCTCGCGGAACTCGCCGCGACCGGACGCATCGCGCCCAAGGCCGTGCAGGCGCTCGCGGAAAAGCGCACGACCTATCACGATCCCTGCTATCTGGGCCGCTACAACGGCGAGACCGAAGCGCCGCGCAAGCTGCTCAAGACCATCGGCATCAAGGTCGTGGAGATGGAGCGCCACGGCATGCGTGCACGCTGCTGCGGCGGTGGCGGCGGCGCGCCGCTCACTGATATCCCCGGCAAGCAGCGCATTCCCGACATCCGCATCGCCGACGCGCGCGCGGTCAATGCCGACGTGGTCGCCGTGGCCTGCCCACAGTGCACGGCCATGCTCGAAGGCGTGGTGGGCCCGCGCCCCGACGTGCTCGACGTGGCCGAACTCGTGGCCGCCTCGCTGGAGTGAATCGATGAATACTCTCAAACGAATCGATCCGCGCCGCTCCTTCGTGGTCACGGCGGCGGGCCTCAAGCGCATCACGCTCGGCGAAACCGGCAGCGCGGACGCGAGCGATGCGCAGTGGCTCGCGCAGCGCGCGCACGCAAGCGCAGCGAAGCCACGCCGCGTGGTGAGTCATCCCGATCATGTTCTGCTCGCCGTTGCGCACGCCGAACGCGGCGCGCTCGACGATCACGCGTGCCAGGCCATCGCCGCCGCCGCGCTGCTGGCCGATGCGCAAACCGAAGTCGCGTTACTCGTGTTCGGCGAGCTGAAGGACGACGCCGGGGCGCTCGGCGTGGACAAGCTGATCGAACTGCCCGGTTTCGAGCGCCGCACGTTCGCGCCGGAAAGCGCGTTGCGCGCGCTGCAGGCCTGCGCGGCGGCGCTCGCGCCGAAGCACGTCTTCCTGCCCGACAACGCCAGCGGCGACGGCGACCTCGGCCGCCGTTATGCGGCCGCCGCCGGTGCGAGCGTGGCGACCCACGTGGTCGAGATCGATGCGAGGCACGTGGGCGTGTATGAACAGGCGAAGCGCGCGTGGGCCGCGCGCTCGCTGCCCGACGTGGTCCTGCTCGCGCCGAACGCCGTCGAGGCGAAGCTGCCTTTCGTCGGCGCGGGCGAACGCCTCGCGGGCGATTTCATCCGGCCGGCTACGGACCTCGTGTCGCCATACAAGGATCTCGGGCTCGAATCCATCGACGCCGCCCAGGTCGCGCTCGAAGAAGCCGATTTCATCGTCTCGGCGGGCAACGGCGTGACCGACATTGCCGCGTTCGGGCGCCTTGCCGGCGCATTCGGCGCGGCGATCGGCGCGAGCCGCGTGGCCGTGGACAACGGCCACTTCACGCGCGACAAGCAGGTGGGCGCAACGGGCAAGACGGTCGAGGCGAGCGTCTATATCGCGTTCGGCATTTCGGGCGCCGTGCAGCACTTGCAGGGCATCAAGGACTGCCGCCATGTGATTGCCGTGAATCTCGACGGCAGCGCGCCGATAGCGAAGCGCGCCAACCTGACCGTAGTCGGCGACGCGCAAGGCACGATCGCCGCGCTGATCGAACAGGTGCAAGCCGCACGCGCAAAGCGCGGCGAGATGAGCACCGTACGTGACGAAACGCATTCCGCAGGAGTCGCCGCATGAACGCACGCCATGATCCTCAACGTGGAATCGAGCGCATTGCGGTGCTCGTTTCGGTGGGGCGTCACCCCGTGAGCGGGGCGCCGCGGTACAGCCGCAACGACGCGCTCGCGCTCGACCTCGCGCGCACGCTGGCCGAGCGGCATCGCGCGCGTCTCGACGTGCTGCACGCAGGCGACGCCAATCCCGCACTCGCCGAATACCTCGCGCTGGGCGCGCACGAAGTCGAGGTGCTGGCCTGCGCGCCTTCCGGCGACGCGGCGCGCGTGCTCGCCGAGCGCGTGCGCGGCTACGACCTCGTGCTGACCGGCACGCGCGCCGAGGGCGCGCACGACAGCGGCATGCTGCCGTACCGCGTGGCGGCCGCGCTGGGTGTACCGATCGTGGGCGGCGCCGTGGATGTCGACGTGGACAGCGCCACGCGTGCCGCCGTGGTGCGCCAGTTTCTGCCCAAAGGCCTGCGCCGTCGCGTGCAGACCGCGCTGCCGGCCGTGATCGCCGTGCATCCGCTCGCGAACGCCCAGCCCCATTACGCCTATGCGCGGCTGCGCGCGGGCGCGGTGCGGCCCGCGAGCGCAACGCACGTCAGCGCCGCCGAATCGACCGAAGCTTCCGCATGGTCGGTCGGCCCGATCGAGCGTAAACCCGTGCGGCTGGCCGCGGCGGAGAAGCGCTCAGGCCACGCGCGCATGCTTTCGGCGACCACGACCGAAAGCCGGGGCGGCAACGTCGTAATTGAAGGGAGTTCGGTCGAAAAAGCACAAGTGATCCTCGCGTATTTGCGGGAGCATCAACTCATCGACTACTGATTTTGCTGGCCTGTCGGCAACGAACTGGGATGAAAAATCCGGAGCACACATGAAAGTAACGGCAGAGATTCGCGCGCTGATCGAGCGCCGCCAGGCGGGTTACAGCCTGGAGGCGCCCTTCTACCTGAGCGAGGAGATTTTCGCGCTCGATATGGAGACGATTTTCCGGCAACACTGGATCGAGGTCGCCACGGAAGCGGAGATTCCCGAGCCGGGCGACTACGTGACCGTCGATCTGGCGGGCGACTCGATCCTGATCGTGCGCGACGACGACATGCAGGTGCGCGCGTTCCACAACGTCTGCCGCCACCGCGGCGCGCGTCTGTGCAACGAAGAGAAGGGGTCGGTGGGCAATATCGTGTGCCCGTATCACAGCTGGACCTACAACCTGACCGGCGCGCTGATGTTCGCCGAGCATATGGGCGAGCAGTTCGACCGCTGCAAGCACAGCCTCAAGAGCGTGCATGTGGAAAATCTCGCGGGCCTGATCTTCGTGTGTCTCGCCGAAGAGCCGCCCGCCGACTTCGCGCTCATGCGCGCCGAGATGGAGCCGTACCTGCTGCCGCACGACCTGGCGGGCTGCAAGGTCGCCGCGCAGGTCGACATCATCGAGAAGGGCAACTGGAAGCTCGTGATGGAAAACAATCGCGAGTGCTATCACTGCGTGGCGAATCATCCCGAGCTGACGATTTCGCTCTACGAATACGGCTTTGGCTACGCGCGCACGGACGCCAACGCGGAAGGCATGGACGCGTTCGAGCGCACCTGCAACGAGCGCGCGAAGCAGTGGGAAGCGATGGATCTGCCATCGGTCGAAGTCGAAAAACTGCTGGATGTCACGGGCTTTCGCACGCAGCGCCTGCCGCTCGACCGCTGTGGCGAGTCGCAAACGCTGGACGCGAAGGTCGCCTCGAAGAAGCTGCTCGGCGAGTTCCGCACGGCCGATCTCGGCGGCCTCTCGTTCTGGACGCAGCCGAATTCGTGGCATCACTTCATGAGCGACCATATCGTGTCGTTTTCCGTGATTCCGCTGTCCGCTGGCGAAACGCTCGTGCGCACGCGCTGGCTCGTTCACAAGGACGCGCGCGAGGGCATCGATTACGACGTGGAGAACCTCACCGCCGTGTGGAACGCGACCAACAACCAGGACCGCACTCTCGTGGAGTACTCGCAGCGCGGCGCGGCGAGCAGCGCGTATGAACCGGGTCCGTATTCGCCATACACGGAAGGGCTCGTCGAAAAGTTCTCGGCCTGGTATATCGGCCGCCTCGCCACGCAGATTGGCGCATAACGCATACGCGTAAAGCAGAGAGAGCGGAGTTTGACATGATGCGAGACGCGGCCCAATTCAATCCACTCGACGCCAGCGACAGCCGGGTCACGCGCCCGGCGTTCTGGGGCGCGCTGCCCGAGCGGTGGACGAGCGAGGTCGAGGAGACCCTCGTGTGCTGCCATGTCTGGCAGGAAACGCACGACGTAAAGAGCTTTTTCCTGCGCTCGCCGCAGGGCCGCACGTTCTCGTTCGAGCCGGGACAGTTCCTCACGCTCGAACTCGAGATCGACGGCGAGGCCATCAACCGGTGCTATACGATTTCCTCGTCGCCTGCACGGCCTCATACCATTTCCATTACGGTCAAGCGCGTGCCGGGCGGCAAGGTGTCGAACTGGCTGCACGACAACCTGCGTCCGGGTGTTTCGCTGCGCGTGCTCGGGCCGGCCGGCGAATTCACCTGTGCGCGTCACCCTGCGCCGAAGTATCTGTTCCTTTCCGCGGGGTCCGGCGTCACACCACTGATGTCGATGAGCCGCGCGCATCACGATCTCGCCGAGGACCGCGACATTGTTTTCGTGCACAGCGCCCGCACGCCCGACGACATCATCTTCGCGCGCGAGCTGGAGCTGATCGCGTCGAGCCGCGCGAATTTCCGCACGTCGTTCGTCTGTGAAAGGGTGGGCGCGCGCACCGATTGGTCAGGCGTGACGGGCTTTCTCTCGCTGCCGCTGCTGAAGTTGATCGCACCGGACTTCATGGAGCGCGAAATCTTCACCTGCGGGCCAGCGCCCTACATGAAAGCCGTGCGCGATCTGCTCGACGAAGCGGGCTTTGAGCGCAAACGCTATCACGAAGAGAGTTTTTCATTCGAAACGCTTACGGCTGAGGCCGAAGCGCCAGTCGAACAGCCTCCGGCGGAATTGTCCGTCGAAACAGCCAGCTTCAAGATCACCTTCGCGAAGAGCCGCCGCGAGATTCAATGCGGTGCACAACAGACCGTGCTCGATGCTGCGCGCCAGGCCGGCGTGCGCCTCGCTTCCTCGTGCAGTCAGGGCATGTGCGGAACCTGCAAGGTCAAGCTCGTTTCCGGGCAAGTGGATATGAAGCATAGCGGCGGCATACGCCAGCGCGAAATCGATCAGGGCATGGCGCTGCTGTGCTGCTCGAAGCCGCTGTCCGACCTCGTCGTCGACAAATAGCGCGCGCGTCGCGCAACGACAAGAACACGTCGTAAATCGACGTTAGCGGCAGATTGTGGCGGGCGAATCTGCATAGGCACGGGGCGCTTGCCCATATCACAGGAGATCGACCATGAAGCTGGCTGGAAAACTCTTTTGGACCGGTGTGTTATCGGCGATGGTGAGCTTGAGCGCCCCGGCGTTTGCCGACGGCAAGCCGACCTTGAAGATCGGTTATGTCGAAGGCTGGGACGACAGCGTCGCGACGTCCAACGTGGCCGCACGCATCATCGAGAAACGCTACGGCTATCCGGTGCAGCTCGTGCCGGTGGCCGCGGGCATCATGTGGCAGGGCGTGGCGCGCGGCGACCTCGACGCGACGCTTTCCGCCTGGCTGCCCGTCACGCAGGGCGCGTATTGGGCGCAATTCAAGGACAAGGTGGTCGACCTCGGGACGAACTTCACCGGCGCGAAGATCGGCCTCGTGGTGCCCGACTACGTGAGCGCGAAGAGCATCGCCGATCTGAACGCGGACAAGTCGGCGTTCGGCGGTCGCATCGTCGGCATCGACGCCGGCGCGGGCGTGATGCGCAAGACCGACGAGGCCGTCAAGCAATACGACCTTAGCTACAGCGTGATGCCGAGTTCGGGCAGCGCGATGACGGCCGAGCTGGCGCGTTCGGTAGGGTCGAAGAAGCCCGTGATCGTCACGGGCTGGACACCGCACTGGATGTTCGCCAAGTACAAGCTGCGGTTCCTCGACGATCCGAAGAACGTCTACGGCGCCGCCGAGCACGTCGACAACGTGGCCAACCCCGAGCTCGAGAAGAAGGCTCCGCAGGTGGTGACGTTCCTGAAGAACTTCCAGTGGAAGCCGGGTGAGATCGACAGCGTGATGCTCGCGATCCAGAACGGCGAGAAGCCCGACGCTGCCGCCGACACGTGGAGCGCCGCGCACGGCGACCGTGTGAACGCCTGGGCGGGCACGCAGTAATCGCAAGCAATCAAACGGCAGGGGGCCCGCCGCGGCCCCGCCAGACCAGCGCCCGTCACGGGCCGCGCGCGGCGCGATTGTGCATATGCAGCATGTAGTTGTTCTGATGCGGCGCCGTGTCGCTTTTACGTAAGCGTCTGTCGCAATTCGCCATCCCGGCAGGGTTTTTTCTGGCAACCATGTAGACATACCGTGCGGGCCGGCGCCTGCCGTTCGAGGAGACGGAGTCGATGAAATCCCCCAAGATCGTGGTCGATGGACTATGCAAGGTATTCGGGCCCAACCCGAAGCTTGCCCGTGAGCTGCTCGCGAAGGGCGCGACGAAAGACGAGCTGTTCGCGAAGACCGGCTATGTGCTCGGCGTGAACAATGCGTCGTTCGAGGTGCACGAGGGCGAGATCTTCGTGCTGATGGGCCTGTCCGGCTCGGGCAAGTCCACGCTGATCCGGCTCATCAACCGGCTCGTGGAGCCCACGGCCGGCAAGGTCATCATCGACGGGCGCGATATCGCAGCCGTGCGGCGCTCGGAACTGGTCGCGCTGCGCCGCACCGACATGAGCATGGTGTTCCAGTCGTTCGCGCTCATGCCGCAGCGCAGCGTGCTCGCGAATGCCGCGTTCGGCCTCGAAGTGGCGGGCGTGGGCCGCAAGGAGCGCGAGCGGCGCGCGCTGGCCGTGCTGGAGCAGGTCGGCCTCGCGGCGTTTGCACAGAAGCTGCCCGCCGAGCTGTCGGGCGGCATGCAGCAGCGCGTGGGGCTCGCTCGCGCGCTCGCGGTGAATCCCTCGCTCATGATCATGGACGAAGCGTTCTCCGCGCTCGATCCGCTCAAGCGCAAGGAAATGCAGAACGTGCTGCTGCAACTGCAAAAGGAGCAGCGCCGCACGATCATGTTCGTTTCTCACGACCTCGAAGAGGCATTGCGCATTGGCAGCCGCATCGCGATCATGGAAGGCGGGCGCATCGTGCAGATCGGCACGCCGCAGGAAATCATCAGCAATCCTGCCGATGACTATGTGCGCGCGTTCTTCGACGGCGTGGACACGAGCCGCTATCTCACGGCGGGGGATCTCATGCAGCGCGAAGCCGTGCCGCTCATCCGCTCGCTCGACGCGAACAGCGTGGCCTCGTCGCTCAACGGCAGCGCCGATTACGCGTTCGTGCTGGACGCCCAGCGCCGCATCAGCGGGTGCGTCACGCGCGATGCGATAGGCGCCGCGCAGCCGTCGCTGAAGAAAGTCGAGTGCATCACGCTAGGCACGCCGCTGGAGCAGGTGGTCTCGCGCGTGTGTGCGAACACGACGGCGCTGCCCGTGGTCGACGACGAGGGCCGCTATTGCGGCTCCATCGATCAGGCCGCCGTCCTGAAGGTCATTACGCGTAATCGAGGTGCTGCCCATGTCTGAGATCATTCCCGTCGGCCAGTGGGTCGATCAGTCGGTTCACTATCTGCTGGACCATGACGCCAACAGCTTCGACGCCGTCGGCAAGGCAATCGAGGGCTTTGCTGCGCTCGTCGAGCACGGCTTGCAGGCCATCCCCATGTGGGCGCTCATGGCGTTCTTCATCGCAATCGGCCTGTGGCGCGTGGGCTGGCGCTTCGCGATCTTCGCCACCTGCTCGCTGTTGCTGATCTACGCAACCGGCTTCTGGGATCAGACCGTGGTGACGCTCGGCCTCACGCTCTCGTCGACGGTGATCAGCCTCGTGATCGGCATTCCGCTTGGCATCTGGACGGCGAAGAGCAAGGTGGTGCAAACCATCGTGCGGCCCATCCTCGACCTGATGCAGACTATGCCCGCGTTCGTCTATCTGATTCCCGCGGCGATGCTGTTCGGTCTTGGCCGCGTGCCGGGCATTCTGTCGACCGTGATCTTTGCCATGCCGCCGGCGGTTCGCCTCACGAGCCTCGGCATCAAGCACGTGAACCGCGAGATCGTAGAAGCAGGGCAGGCGTTCGGCTGCACGCCGTGGCAACTGCTGTACAAGGTGCAGTTTCCCAATGCGCTGCCGTCCATCATGCAGGGCGTGAACCAGACCATCATGATGGCGCTTTCCATGGTCATCATCGCTTCGATGGTGGGCGCAGGTGGTCTAGGCAATGACGTGCTCGCGAGCATTCAGCGGCTGGATATTGGCCTCGGTTTCGAAAGCGGACTGTCCGTCGTGCTGCTCGCCATTATCCTCGACCGCATTACTGAGAGTTTCGGCCGGGCGCCGGGCGCCGTGAAAGCGCCGCTGTTCTCGGGGCTCAAGCAACTGATGCGCGTGCGTCCCGCAGTCGTCGAGGCGTAAGCGTCGAAATAACACGATCAACCGCGTTTCCCGAGGAGCGCAATGTGACGACTGACATCGCCGTGCCCGAGCCCGAGACGCGCACGGCATCGTCTCTCCGCCATTTCGGTTTCCTGACGTTGCAGAACTTTTCGATGATCGCGTTTTCGAGTGCGGTCGAGGTTCTGCGCATGGCGAACTACGTGGGGCGCGCGGAGCATTACCGCTGGTCGATCTACTCGCTCGACGGCGCACCGGCCCGCGCAAGCAACGGCATCACGGTGCGCCCCGCGCAGGCTCTCGACCCGGCGTGCCTGCCCGACGTGCTGATCGTGTGCGGCGGCATACGCATACGCGAGATCATGAGCGAGGGCGTGCGCGCCACGCTCGCCATGGTGGCGCAGCGGGGCGTGCCGCTCGGCGGCATTTGCACCGGCGCTTACGCGCTGATGGCGAGCGGGCTGCTGGACGGTTATCGCTGCGCCGTGCATTGGGAGGATCTCACGGTTCTTCACGAAGAGTTTCCGCGCGTGCGTTTCGCCGATGAACTGTTCGTGGTCGATCGCGACCGGCTCACTTGCACGGGCGGCACCGCGCCGCTCGATCTGATGCTCGAACTCGTTGGCGCGCGACTTGGTCAGAGTCTTGCTGCCAAGGTGTCCGAACAGTTCATTCTCGAGCGGATTCGCGGCTCGTCGGATCTGCAGCCTATTCCCGTGGATGCGCGTGTGGGTTTTTCGCGTGCCGAGTTGGTGGAGGTCGTGCGGTTGATGGAGGCTAATATCAAGGAGCCTCTGTCGCTGGAGGAACTCGCGCGGCTCGTTCGGCTTTCGCAACGGCATTTGCAGCGGATGTTCAAGGCGTATCTCAACGTTTCGCCGACGCATTATTACTTGACGTTGCGGCTCAAGCGCGCGCGGGAGCTGTTGCGTACGACCGATACTTCGATTTCTCGTGTGACCGCTATTTGTGGGTTTAATTCACCCTGCCATTTTAGTAAGGCGTATCGGGTGCAGTTTGGGCATGCGCCTAGTCATGAGCGGCGGGGCGCTGAGTGATCGGTTTTGTTTTTTTGGCCTTTCCTTGTGTTCAAGGAAAGGCCAAACAAAGCGCCCAACCGGCAAAAAAAGTCAGTGCAACGAACCACCAACAACAACCTCGCCCTCAGCAAGCGCAGCACCCCCCCGCAATAGCGCATCGAGATCTGCCAACTGCACCGCATCCTGCCCACTACGCTGCGCACGAAACATCACCGGCGGCACGCCGAACTGCTTGCGAAACTCACGCCCAAGATGCGAAGCATCCGAAAACCCGCAACTAGAAGCAATATCGGCAACGGTGCGATCCGAACTCGTGAGTAACCAGGCGGCCGTCCGCAGACGCAACGCATTGGCAAACGCGCGCGGACTCTTCCCCGTCTCCGCCTTGAAAAGGCGCTCGAGTTGCCGCGCCGAGAGGTTCAGCTTGCAGGCCAGTTCTTCCAGCGGCACGTTGCGGCCAACCTGCTGCTCCATCAACAGTACGGCGCGCTTGACCTTCGGGTGCGTGGCAGGCTCGAGGCCGGGCGGGTGAGGCTGGGGCGCATTGCCCTTTTGCATTTCGCCGACCAGCAAGATGCGCAGCGCCTTCTGCACTGTCGCATGATCGAAGTGGCGCAGCAAAATGGCAGCGGCGACGTCGATTGATGCGCGGCCGCCCGAGCAGGTAATGCGGCGACGGTCGATCGCGAACAGACGGTCGGCGACGATGGCATCGGCATTCACGTTGGGGAAGCGCTCGATGAAGTCCCAATAGTGGAACCAGCTCACGCAAATACGATGACCGTCGAGCACGCCGGCGCGCATGAGCGCGAAAACGCCTGTGCAGATCCCGACAACCGTCGTCTCGCCGCCGGCCGCGCGACGGATGTACTGCAGCGTGGCTTCGCTCGCGTGCGGGCCGGAGTGCAGCAGTCCGCCCACGACGACCAGATAGTCGACCGGTTCGGCGTCGGTAAAGGTCTCCCAAGGCGCGATCTGGATGCCGCAGCTCGCACGCACGGGCGCGAGCGTCTCGCCGATCACGCGCCACGAGCAACGCACGGGCTTGCTGTAGTCGCCTTCGTCGGCGGACAGACGCAGCATGTCGACGAAACCGGAGAACGCGGTTAGCGTGAAGTTCGGCAGCAGCACGATGCCGAAACGGATGCGCTCCTTGGGAGCGGCGTCGATGGAAACGGCGGTGGCGAGGGTGTCGGACATGGAGGCACAGGTAAGCGGCGATGCGGTTTCAGGCAAGCTTCCCCGATATGGCCCCGAGGCGCTTGTCGATTTCCGCCATCGATCTTCGCAAAAGCGAAATCTTGAAGGAATACACGCCGCATGGCGGCGCGGTTCCGCCGCCCTGGCGCGTCCGTTCTAGCGCCGCCGCCGCCGCTTTGGTCAACTCGTGAGCGGGCACACGCCCCACGCCGCACCCATCCACGAGGCCCGCTGTCATGCCGCGCACCGTAACCGTCGAACTCAACAAACGCGCCTGTCACGGCGATGCTGAAGCCGCGCTCGCCCTGCTGGAGCAGAGCATGGCGCGCGGCCACGGGCGTATCGGGCTGCTGCGCTATCTGCAGGCGCGTTGCGTGGGTGCGCCGCTCGCGCGGCGGCATCACGACTATGCAGAGCGCGTGGCGAGCCGGATGAGCGAGGGTGCGTTCGCGGCGCTGGTGGCGCAGGCGCAGCGCCGCCACAGCATGGCGGCTTGAACGCCCGGGCGCTTGCTCACAGGACGACGGTGCGGCCGTCGTTGATGAAGACCCGCCGCTCGAGAAAGACCCGTACGGCGCGCGCGAGCGTCACGCATTCGACGTCGCGCCCGACGGCCAGCAGACGCTCGGGGTTCAGCGAATGGTCGACCCGCTGCACTTCCTGCTCGATGATCGGACCTTCGTCGAGATCGTCGGTGACGAAGTGCGCCGTCGCGCCGATCAGCTTGACCCCGCGCACGTGCGCCTGATGATAGGGGCGCGCGCCCTTGAAGCCGGGCAGGAAGGAATGGTGGATGTTGATGGCGCGTCCGGCCAGCTTCTGGCTCGTTTCGTCAGAAAGAATCTGCATGTAGCGCGCGAGAATCAGCAGCTCCGAACCGGTCGAATCGAACAGGTCGAGGATGGCGGCCTCCTGTTCACGCCGCGTTTCCGGCGTGACGGGCAGATAGTGAAACGGCAGGTCGTGCTGCCTCGCGAGCGGTTCGAAATCGCGGTGATTCGAGGCAATGCCCGCGATGTCCATCTGCAGCTCGCCCATGCGCCAGCGAAACAGCAGGTCGGCGAGGCAGTGCTCGAGCTTCGACACCATGATGAGCACTTTGGGACGCACCCGCAGGTCGTGAATGGCCCAGGTCATGTCGTGCTTGCGCGCGACGCTGGCGAACTCGTCCCGCAGGCCCGCGAGATCGAAGCGTTCGCCCGCGCCGGGCTGCACGACCTCGTGGAAGACGCAGCGCAGGAAGAAGCGCGTGCTGATGTCGTCGTCGAATACCGTGAGCTCGTCGATATAGCCGCTGTGCGCGTCGAGAAAGCCGGCGACCGCGGCGACCTGCCCGGCCGCGGCGGGGCAGGACAGCGTGAGCACGTAGCGGTGCTGCGGGTTTTCGGTGGGCATGCGCGTTCTCCTCGTGTCGTGGTGCGCCCGCTGCAACTTGCGCGTCGTGCGGGGGCGCTGGCTTGATGGCGCAAGTAAGCCACCAATCGGCGTGCGGCACATAGAACCCACGCGCTGTATCGCGAGAATGAATACGCCAACCCGCCGCCAAAATGAAGAGGGTCACTTTTGCCCCTGGCGCTGTCGCATTCCTGCTATCCCGCGCATTTTTCTCCGGCAAGCATGGGGCTGCGACGAAACGGAGGCGGAGATGAAGAGTTATCTGGGTCCGCAGGCGAGGGCGTTGAACGGGCAGCGTGCCGCGCTTTTTCGCGTGCGCACCTCGGTCGCCGACGTGTATATGTCGGTGAGCCGCTCGAACTACGGCAACGCGGAACGGGCCGTGGTCGAAGTGGACTGCGCGCGCTTCTTGAGGCTCTGGCGGGACGAACCGTGCGGCGATTGCGCCGGGCTCGCCAACGGCAATCCGCAGACATGGCGTGCCGACCCGCGCTTCGAACTGGCGGCCGAGGGTTTCAGCTTCGGCGAGGAAGACCCGGTGCCGCTTGCAGAAGTCAGTTGCCCGGCGCGCGCCGCCGTACCGTACGTTGCGTTCACGGATGGCGTGATGCGGACGCTCTGGCTAGCCGCCTACGAGGCCAGGTCGTTTCCGGTGGAATGCGCCGTGAACGACGCCGAGGCGCTACAACGCCTGGCTGGAACGGCTGGCAGCCGCTGGTTCAGCGTCGCCGAACTCGTTCCGCCGCAAGTCGCGCGAGCCCGGGAATGACGCGCTAGCGTCAGTGCGCGAGCGACCACATGAGCGACACGGAGAACGCGCCCACCACGACGGACGCGCAGCGCTGGAAGAACGCGGGACGAATGAACGGCGCACGGTCGTTGCGCGGCGCGGCGCCAATGGCGATCCATGTCAGGCCAATGGGAATCAGCAGGACCGCGAAGATCGCCATGGCCTGGAGCCACGTGATCACGCTCGCGAACGCCGCGGGCGGAAAAATCGAGCCGGCGAACAAAATGGCCTTGGGGTTGAGCACCGTGGCGCTGAACAGCGTGCGCGTGCCGACCACACCCCTGGCCGACGTCTCGATCGAGTTGGCCGTGAACCAGAGGCGCAAGGCGAGCCACGCCAGATAGAGGCTGCTGGCCACACGCAGCACCTTCGGCAGCCAGCCCAGCGAATGCGACGCATGGGTGAAGCACAACCCCCAGACGGTAATCGACACCAGGTAGCCGGCCAGTTCGGCGACGGTCAGATGCGCGGAGTGCCGCAAACCCTGCCGCAAACCGGCGGCGGCGAGCAGGGTGTTGGTCGGCCCCGGCATGAGCAGCACGATCGCGCAGCCCGAGACCATCAGCCCGATGGTGGAAATGGAAAGCATGAGGGCGACTTGGGGAATAGGGGTTTGGATTCTGGAAGCTAAATGTAGGGCGTTATGGCAGCCAGTGACTGAAACTACCCCGCGGTGCCCGAATTCTACGGCTTGCACCGGTGTATGCCTATTTCAGCCGGGCCCGAGGCGCTAAACCATCGGCCGATATTCGTCGTGCTCAGAGCGGCATCTGCTTTGGTAAATGCGTGCTTATGTCACGCGCCTAAATTATTGATTTCAATGCATCTCTTGATGCGTAACAAATCATTTCAAAATATTTCTCGTCTCACCCTAAATAATTCGCGACGCCCGCCGTTAAAGCACCCACGAGAACTTTGCCCAGAAAACTTGCGGGTCGAGGAAAAATAAACATACGCCGTCCGGGGTCGAGAGCCCGCACGTTGCGGCCGCCGTTATCGTCAACCCCTATGCCTGATTTGTCGTGGACCATGCCCGTGGCGCGCTGGTCCTTCTGGTCTTCCGCATCGGAAAGTGTGCCTGAGGTTGCGTTCGTCGATCCGATGATGCGCCGCCGCCTGAGCGCGCTTTCGCGGATGGCGCTGCAGGTGGCGGGTGACTGCGTCGATGCGCAAACCAGGGCACGCGTGGTCTTCGCATCGCGGCACGGCGAGTTGCGCCGCACGACGGACATTCTGCGCGACATTGAAGCACACAAGCCCGTTTCGCCGAACGCGTTCAGCCTTTCCGTGCTCAATGCGATGACGGGGCTGTTCGGCATCGTGCGCGGCGACCGTTCGCCGGCGACGGCCCTCTCGGCAGGGGCGGCAACGCTGGGCTACGCGCTGCTCGAAGGCCATGCGCTGCATACCGAAGACCCCGCAAGCCCCGTATTGGTCGTCTACGCCGACGAACCCGCCGACGTGCGCTACGGCGCGGTCGAGCAGGAAGTGCAGCGCGGCGCGTTCGCATTGCTGCTCGACGCGAGCGAGGCGCCGCAAGGCCGGCTCGCGTGCTCCATCACGGAAAACAAGCAGGGCCCGGCAGCGCAGGCACGCGCATTCGCTACGCAAAGCGAAGCGCTGCATCACTGCCTGAACGGCGGCGAAAGCGCCGCGTGGCAGGGCAGCGGCGGCACATGGCAATGGGGCTGGCATGTCGGCTCGGCTTGATTACGGCTGGCGGCTCTTCGCCACCGGCTTCAGCCTCGCGTTGTTCGGCGCGTGCGGGCTGCTCTTCTCGGTGATCGTGTTTCCGGTCGCGTCGGTCTGGCCGCATCGCGCCTCGCGGCAACGCGCGGTGACCACCATCATTCACTGGTTTTTCCGCTCGCTCGTGGCCGCCTTGCAGCGCGCGGGCGTCATGACGCTCGACGTGGCCGGCGCGAACGCGCTGCGCTCGGGCGCACCCGCCATCATTGTCGCGAACCATCCCACCTATCTCGATGTGGTGGTGCTGCTCGCGCTCACGCCTTCGGCCTGTTGCGTCGTGAAGAATGCGCACTGGCGCAACCCGTGCTTCTGGGGCATCGTGCGCGCGGCCGAGTACGTGAGCAACGCTGATCCCACAGGCTTCGTGCAGGACTGCGCGCGCCAGCTCGCGAACGGCTACAGCATGATCATTTTTCCCGAAGGCTCGCGCAGCCCCGCGCCGAATCGCCTGCACGCGTTCTCGCGCGGCTTCGCGCATACGGCGCTCGAGGCCGGCGCGCCGGTTCTGCCTGTGCTCATGCACTGCGATCCGCCCGCCTTCACCAAGCAGATGCGCTGGTATCACGTTCCGCAGCGCCCCTTCCGCATGAGCGTGAACGTGCTGGCGCCCATCGGCGTCCAGCCGCTCGCGCCGCGCGACATGCCTTCCGCACTCGCCGCGCGCAACGTCACGCGCACCATCGAGGCGCAAATCACACAGCACCTGTTTGACTATGGATACTTTAAAACTGGAAATTAAGCGGCTCCTGATCGAGGCGCTCGATCTCGAGCATCTCACGCCCGCCGATATCGACGACGACGCGCCGCTGTTCGACACCGACGGCGTAGGGCTCGACTCGATCGACGCGCTGGAGATCGGCATCGTGCTGCGCCAGCGCTATCAACTGACCATCAACGCCGACGACGAAAACGTGCGCGGCTACTTCCGGTCGATCAATACGCTCGCGGCGCTCGTCGCGGGCCACGCAAACGAAAACGAGGCGCTGGAAGCCACTGCAGGGAAAGGGGATTGAATCATGAACGAAGCTGAAATTCTCGACCGTATCCGCGAGATCTTTCACGAGAACTTCGATATCGATCCGGCGCGCGTCACGCCGGAGGCGCACCTGTTCGAGGAACTGGATCTGGACAGCATCGACGCGGTCGATCTGGCCATCAAGCTCCAGGAAATGACGGGCCGCCGCATCAAGCCGGAAGAGTTCAAGCAGGTGCGCACGGTGGGCGACGTGATCGCCGCGGTCGAGTCGCTGCTCGTGACCCAGGCTTGAGGCCATTCGTGACGGCTCTTCGCAGGCCCGGCCCGGCTGAGCCTGCCGCGGCAGGTGAAAGCAATGTGGCAGGCGGGCGGGCGCGCAGCAAATGGAAGCTGCTAGCCGGTCTCGCCTACCCGGCCGTGATTCTCTGCGCGTGGCGCTGGGATTCGCCGCGCTTCGTGGGCTTGTTGCTGCTCGTGCTGCTCTGGATGCAGCGCGTGGCCGGCACGGGCGCGCTCGCCGCCACGCTGCGCAAGCTCACGCCGGTGGACTGGGCCGTGGCCGTCATGCTCAATGTCGCCTCGGTGGCCATCGTCATCACCAATAGCGAACGGCTCATGCGCCTGTATCCTTCGCTCGTGAATCTCGGGCTGCTCGTCGCCTTCGGCGCGACCCTCGTGAATGGGCCGTCGATGATCGAAAAATTCGCACGTCTGACCTATGCTGATCCGCCCGCGCACATCGTGCGCTATACGCGCCGCGTCACACAGCTCTGGTGTGTTTTCTTCGCTTTGAACAGTGTGGTTTCCGCCTGGACGGCGCTCGCCTGGCCCGCTCGCGCCTGGTCGCTCTACAACGGCATGCTCGCGTATGTGATCATCGGCGCACTGCTCGCCGGCGAGTTCGTCTGGCGCAAATGGATCATGCTGCCGCGTGCTGCGCGACGGGAGGCGGTGTGATCGCATTGCACGAGCTTCTCGTGGCGCGTTGCCGTGAGCCGCGTCGCGTGGTCTGCGTCGATGGCGCGAACGTGACGGATTTCGCTACCTTCCGTGCGCATGCGCTGGGCATTGCGGCGCGCCTGCGCACGCGGCCGGGCCTGCGCTTCGCGCTTTGGAGCGACGATCCGTATGTGTTCGCCTGCGCTTTGTTCGGACTGCTTGTTGCAGGCAAGGTGCCCGTGATTCCGGCGAACGCGACGCCTGGCTATCTCGCCGAACTGAGCGACGCGTACGACGCGGTGCTCGACGAAAACGAGCTTGCCGCGTGGTGTGCCGATACGGCTGCGGTTCAACCCGACGAACCCGCCACGGCGATCGACGCGAACGCATCGCTCACGTTGTTCACGTCGGGCAGCAGCGGTGCGCCGAAGCCCGTCCACAAGACGCTCGCGCAGTTCGACGCCGAAGTGCATACGCTGGAAGCCGCGTGGGGTGGACTGCTGGGCGATGCGGCCGTGCTCGCGAGCGTGCCGCATCACCACATTTACGGGCTGTTGTTCCGCGTCTTCTGGCCGCTGGCCGCGGGCAGGCCGTTCGCCCGCGCGACCTGCGCCGCCCCCGCGCAATTGCAGGCGCGGATTGGCGAATGTTCGGCGCAGTGCGACGTGACCGTCATCGTCTCGACGCCTGCGCAGCTCTCGCGCTGGCCCGATCTGCCGGGGTTCGCGACACTCGCCCCGCAGCCGCGCGCGTTCTTCTCGTCGGGCGGCCCGCTGCCGCTCGACACCGCGAAGCAGTACGCCGCCACGTTCGGTGCCGCGCCGCTGGAGATCTACGGCAGCACGGAGACGGGCGGCATCGCCTGGCGCAGACAAGACGAAGCGCAAGCGTGGACGCCCATGCCGGGCATCGCCGTGCGCGCGGGCGCAGCGGACGAGGGTGGCGCGCTCGAAGTGCGCTCGCCGCACCTGGGCCACGACAGCTGGCAGCGCACCGACGACAAGGCCGCGTTCGACGAGCACGGCCGCTTCGTGCTGCAAGGGCGTCTCGACCGCGTGGTCAAGCTCGACGGCAAGCGTGTGTCGCTCAGCGAGATGGAGAGCAAACTGCTGCTGCATCCCGGCGTTGCCGAAGTGCGGACCGTACTGCTCGAAGGCGGCTCGCGCGAGCGCATTGGCGCGCTCGTGGTGCTCACCGCAGAGGGCTGCGAAACGCTGCGCCGCGACGGCCGCGTTCTGCTCCTGAAAGCATTGCGACGCCATCTCGCCGCCTGGTTCGATACGGTCGTCCTGCCGCGCCACTGGCGCATTCACTGCGCGCTGCCAGTCGACTCGCGCGGCAAGGTGCAGGCGCAAGCGGTCGCCCGTGCGTTCGCGGCCAGCGCAGAAGGGTTCGAGCTGCTCGCGCAATGGGACGGCGCAGAAGGGCGTTCATTCGAACTGCGCGTGCCGCACGCGCTCGTTCATTTCGCGGGCCACTTTCCGGGGCTGCCGATTTTGCCGGGCGTCGTGCAGGTAGACTGGGCGATGCGGTTCGCGCGCGACTGGGTGCCCGGCGTGCGTGCGCTCGCCTCGGTCGATCAACTGAAATTCACCATGCCGGTACCGCCGGGCGTGCTGCTCAAGCTCGTGCTCAAGCACGACGCCGCGCGCCGGCGCGTAGCGTTCGCGTGGCGCGTCGGCGAGCGCGACTGCGCGTCCGGCGCTTTCGTATACAGGGAGCCCGCATGAGCCTCGCGGCCTGTATCGTCATTCCGATCTACAACCACAAGGACGCGATCGGCGGCACCGTGGCGAACCTGATCGTCCACGGCCTGCCGCTCATCGTCGTGGACGACGGCAGCGACGAAGCCACCCAGCAGGTGCTGGCGGACCTCGCGCGCCGCTACGCCGGCAAGCTCACGCTGCGGCGCCTGCCCGTGAACGGCGGCAAGGGCGCAGCGGTAATGGCGGGGCTGCGCGCCGCGCGCGACGCAGGCTATACACACGCGCTGCAGATCGACGCCGACGGCCAGCACGACGCCGCGGACGTTCCGCGCTTTCTCGCCGCCGCGCAGGCGAATCCTCGCGCGGTGGTGATCGGCCAGCCCGTGTACGACGAGAGTGTGCCGAAAGCGCGCCTCTATGGGCGCTATCTGACCCACGTGTGGGTCTGGATCGAGACGCTCTCGTTCACGATTCGCGATTCGATGTGCGGTTTCCGCCTCTATCCGCTCGATCTCGCGTGTGCGCTTATCGACAGCGTGAAGCTGCCCGAGCGCATGGACTTCGACATCGAGATTCTCGTGCGACTGCACTGGCGGCGCGTGGCGTTCATCTCGATTCCGACCGCCGTCACCTACGCGGCCGATGGCGTCTCGCATTTCGACGTGCTGTGGGACAACGTGCGTATCAGCCGCAGCCATACGCGGCTCGTCGCGGGCATGCTCACGCGTCTGCCGCTGCTGCTCGCGCACAAGGTCCTGCCGCGGCGCACGGAGGCGGGCGACGGCAACGACCCGTGGTGGCGCACGGCCGAACGCGGCAGCCGGCTCGGCATGGCGTTGCTCGCCTGGAGTTGCGGCCTGTTCGGACGGCGCTTCACCGCGCTCTGGCTGCACCCCATCGTCGCTTACTTCCTGGTGACGGGCCGCCCCGCGCGTGACGCCTCGCGGCGCTATTTCGACCGGCTGTGCCAGTGCTCGCCGGAACGCAAGACGCCGCGCCCCGGCTGGTTCACGGCCTATCGCCATATGCTCTCGTTCGCGCAATCGGGCTTCGACAAGCTGGCCGCCTGGACAGGCCGCGTCGGTGAGGCCGACGTGGAGATCGACGACCCACGCGCGTTCGACGCGTTGATCGCGAGCGGCCGCGGCGCGCTCGTGATCGGCTCGCACCACGGCAACCTCGAAATGGCGCGGGCGCTGGCCGTGCGCGGCGCGCAAACGAAGGTGACGGCCATCGTCTACACGGAGCACGCCAAACGCTTCAATAGCGTGCTGGCTTCCGCCCATCACGATTTCGCGCAGCATCTGGTGCCGGTGAGCGACTTCGGCCCGCAGACGGCGCTGATGATGCAGGAACGCATCGAGCGCGGCGAGCTGCTCGTCATCGTCGGCGACCGCACGCCTGCGCGCGAAACCGGCCGAACCACCGAGGCGCAGTTCCTTGGCGAGACAGCTGCATTTGCCCAGGGGCCCTATGTATTGGCGCACGCGCTCGCGTGCCCCGTTTATCTGTTGTTCTGCCTGAAAGAGCGCACGGGCTACCGGCTCTACTTCGAGCCGTTTGCCGAGCGCATCGATCTGCCGCGGCGTGGCCGCGCCGAGCATATTGCGGCGTGGGCGCAGCGCTTCGCTTCGCGCCTCGAACACTATTGCCACAAAGCGCCGTACCAATGGTTCAACTTCTACGATTTCTGGGCGCGCCCCAGTGGGGGAGCAAATGGCCGAGACTGACCTGAAGGATGCCGGAGTCAACGCGGATGCCGTGGTAGTCGGCGGCCGCCATTTGACGATCGAGGACGTCGTGGCGGTTGCGCGCGGGGAGGCCGCCGTGCGGCTCAACGACGACCCGGCCTGGCGCGAACGCATCGCGCGCGGCGCGGAGTTCTTGCGCCGGCATCTCGCAGCCGGTGCGACCGTGTACGGTGTAAATACGGGCTACGGCGACGCCTGCGTCGTCGACGTGCCGATGGCGCTCGTCGAGGCCCTGCCGCTGCAGCTCACGCGCTATCACGGCTGCGGCATGGGTGAGTATCTCGACGACGCCTCGGCGCTCGCCGTGATCGCGGCGCGTCTGAATTCGCTGGCGTTCGGGCTTTCGGGCGTGCGCCCGGTGCTGCTCGAGCGCCTCGCCGATCTCATCAATCATCGCGTGTTGCCGCGGATTCCCGCCGAAGGCTCGGTGGGCGCAAGCGGCGACCTCACGCCGCTTTCGTATGTCGCGGCGGCGCTGGTCGGCGAGCGCGGCGTGCAGTTTCGCGGCGCGCCGTGCGAGGCACGCGACGCGTGGCTCGCGCTGGGCCGCGAACCGCTCACGCTCGCGCCCAAGGAGGGCCTCGCGCTGATGAACGGCACGGCGGTCATGACGGGCCTCGCCTGTCTCGCGTTCACGCGCGCGGCGCAGCTCGCGCGCCTCGCCGCGCGACTCACCGCGCTCGCCACGGTGGCGCTCGACGGCCGCGCCGCGCATTTCGACGCGTTCATCTTCGAAGCCAAGCCGCACGCCGGGCAGGGCGAGGCGGCCGCCTGGATCCGCGCCGATCTGGCCGGGCGCCCGGACACGCCCGGCCACCGCTTGCAGGACCGCTATTCGATCCGTTGCGCGCCGCATGTGATCGGCGTGGCGAACGACGCGCTCACGTGGATGCGGCGCGACATCGAGAACGAACTGAACAGCGCCAACGACAATCCGCTGATCGATCCCGACGGCGAGCGCGTGCTGCACGGCGGCAACTTCTATGGCGGCCATATCGCGTTCGCCATGGACGGCCTCAAGACGGCTGTGGCGAATCTCGCCGATCTGATGGACCGGCAGCTCGCCTTGCTCGTCGACGAGAAGTTCAACAACGGCCTGCCGCGCAACCTCACGGGCGCGACGAGTGCGCGCGCGCCGATCAATCACGGCTTCAAGGCCGTGCAGATTTCGTCCTCGGCGTGGACGGCGGAGGCGCTCAAGCACACGATGCCCGCGAGCGTGTTCTCCCGCTCGACGGAGGCGCACAATCAGGACAAGGTGAGCATGGGGACGATCGCGGCGCGCGACTGTTTGCGCGTGCTGCAGCTCACCGAGCAGGTCACGGCCGCCCATACACTCGCCACCGTGCAGGCCGCGCGCCTGCGGCTGCGCGGCAACGCCGCGACGGTGATTCCCGAGCCGCTTGCGGCGTTCATGGAGGACGTGGCCGCGACGTCGCCATTCGTCGACGAGGACCGCGCGCTCGAACACGAACTGCGTGCCATGACCGAGCGAATCGCAACAGGCGATTTCCTCGGGCGGAACGCGGGGGGCAGGCCATGAGCGAATCACGCAAGGTTACGCCGGTGTTGAGCGCGAGCGCGAATGTGGAAGTGCCGTTCCACGACGTGGACGCGATGAATGTCTGCTGGCACGGTCACTATCTGAAGTATTTCGAATTCGGCCGCGCGGCGCTGTTGCGCAAGTTCGACTACGACTATCGCGAGATGCAGACATCGGGCTACGTGTGGCCCGTGGTCGAAGCGCATTTGAAGTATGTGCGGCCCGCCGTTTATGGGCAGCAACTCGAGGTGTGCGCGCACCTGCTCGAATACGAAAATCGCCTGAAAATCAGCTACGAAATCCACGATCGCGAATCGCGTACGCGGCTCACGAAGGGCTACACAATCCAGGTCGCCGTGAACGCCGCCACTCAGGAACTGCAGTTCGTTTCGCCGCCTGTCGTGCTCGAAAAGCTGGAGCGTGCATGGGCGCGTTGAAACGATGCGCGGCGGCGGTGGCCGCACTGCTTGCGCTTCAGTCGGTGTGGATGCTGGCGCGGGCCGCGACGGCGCCCGCGAACGTGAGCACTGGCGCCAACGCCAGCGACGCGGCACTCGTCTCGCAGATCGCGGCGCGTCTCGCGCGCGCGAACGGCGTGCGTGCGCATTTCACGCAGACGCAGACGCTTGCCGCGATGAAAGCGCCACTCGTCAGTACGGGCTCGCTGCTGTTCTTGCGCGAACGCGGCGTGATCTGGCAGGTCGAAACGCCATACAGGAAGACGTGGATCATGCGCGACAGCGGCGTCACCGTGATCGATGCCAACGGTCAACCTGATCAGCGCACCCGGAACGGCGGTGTGCAGGGCGCGCGCGGTGCGGCGGAGATCGCGAAGATGATGCGGGCGATACTTGGCGGCGACCTGAGCGGGCTGTACTCTCAATTCGATGTAGCGGCGCGCGGCACGCCTTCGCAATGGCAGATGCGCCTCGTGCCGCGCCAGCCGCAGATCGCGCAGGCGCTGCGCGGCATCGAGATGGAAGGCGGCGACTTCCTGCACAGCTTGCGCATCACGTTCGCCAACGGCGACGTCACGCAGTACGACTTTAGCGGCAGCGCGCAGGTGTCCGAACTGATGCCCGCCGACCAGAAGCTTTTCGGAACGCCATAGTGAGTTCCTCCGAGCTTCGCACCGCAACCCAGTCGCGGCGGCAGTGGTCGCTGCGGGCCGCATGGCTGCTGCTGGCCGTCGCGGCGGCGCTGTATTGCGCCTGGCGCTTTGCGGGACCGACGCCCCTGCAGACCAACCTGCTCGCGCTGCTGCCCGCAACCGAAGCGGACCCCGTGGCCGAAGAGGCCGTGGACCAGCTCGCGAGCGCGCTCGGCAACCGCGCCGTGCTGCTGGTGTCGAGCCGCGACGCGGCGCACGCGAAAGCCGCGGCACAGCAACTGGGCACGGTGCTGGACGCAAGTCACGCGTTCACTTCGGTGACGGCGCAAGTCCCGCCATTCGACCTCGGGCGCATCACGCGCTTCTACCTGCCGTACCGCTTTGGCCTGCTCACGGCGCAAGACCGTGCGACTGCCTCTGGCAGCGCCGAAACGCTGCGCGGCGCGCTGGCCGAGCGCCTCTATGGACTGCCGGACGCGGGTCTCGCAACGTTGCTCGCCGACGATCCCTTCGGCTGGCTTCAGCACTGGCTCGCGGGGTTGCCGCTCGCGGCATCGAATCTCACCGTCGAGGACGGTTTCCTCGTTGCGCACCGCCCTGACACCACGAGCGTGCTCGTGATCGGCACGCTGCCTGGGTCAGCCTACGAGTCCGACGTTCAGCGAGGTGTGCTGCTGGCCGTCGCGCACGGTGAAACTACGCTCAAGGCTTCGTGGCCCGATGTGACCGTCGCGCGCACGGGCGCCGTGTTCTATGCCGAGTCTGCACGGCGCGCCTCGGAGCGCGACGTCCATGTGATCGGCATCGTTTCGGCGGTGGGCATCGCGGTGCTCATGCTGTGGATCTTCCGCTCGCCGCGGCTGATCCTGCTGGGGTTCGTTTCCACGGCGCTCGGCATCGTCTGCGCGCTCGCGGCCACGATGCTCGTCTTCGGCAAGCTGCATCTGCTGACGCTCGTGTTCGGCGCGAGCCTGATCGGCGAGGCGGTCGACTACTCCATTCAGTACTTCGTCGTCTACCTGGGCACGCGGCACGGCTGGGATTCGCGGCGCGGCGCGCGGGAAGTGCTGCCCGCGCTCACGGTGGCGCTCAGCACGAGCCTGCTTGGCTACGCCATTCTGACCTTCGCGCCGTTTCCGGCGCTCAGGCAGATCGCGTGCTTCGCCATCGTCGGCATCTTCACCGCATTCGCTTCCGTCATCTGGCTGCTGCCGAGCCTCATGACGCAGTCCGCGCGCCGCAGTCCCCAAACGCTCTTCGCCGTGGCCGCGGGCTCGCTCGCGAAATGGCAGGCGCTGATCGGCGGCCGTCGCGCCTGGGGCGTCGCGCTCGCTCTCCTGGTCGTAGCGGTGCCGGGCTGGCTGCAACTGCGCAGCGACGACGACATTCATCTGCTGATCCAGCGGGACCCGGCGCTCGTCGCGCAGGAGCGCGTGGTGTCGAGCGCCGTGGGCGCCGACAACAGCGCGCAGTTCTTCGTCGTGCGCGGCGCGTCGCCCGAGGCCGTGCTCGAGCGCACCGAGGCGTTGTGCGCGCGGCTCGGCATGCTCACGGGCGCGTCCGCGCCGAGCGGCTGGCAATCGGTCACGTCGTTCGTGCCATCCGAAGCACGGCAGCGGGCCGATCGCGCGTGGCTCGGCGCACATGTGTTCGCCGATCCCGCCGCCTTGCGCACGCTGCTGGGCGCGGCGGGCTTTCGTGACGAAGTGGCGCTAACGTGGCTCGATGCCTGGGCGCACTCGGGCGCTGCCGTGCTGCACGTGGACGGATGGCTTGCCGAACCCTGGTCGCAGCCGTTCCGCCACCTGTGGCTCGGGCGATCCGTGAGCACACCCGGCGCATTCGCGGCGATCGTGATTCCGCAGGGCGTATCCGCTGCGAACGCGCCCGCGCTGCTCGACGTCGCGCACGCGCTGCCCGGCGTGAGCTTCGTCGACAAGGCCGCGAGCGTATCGCGGCTCTTTGGCGTGTATCGGCAGGATGGTGCGATCTGGCTCGCGGGCGCGCTCACGCTCGTGCTCGCGCTGCTGATGTTCCGCTACGGCTGGCGCGGGGCCATCGCGGTCGCGCTGCCGGTGTGGCTCGCCATTGGCGTCACGCTCGCCGCTTTCGGCTATGCACACGTGCGCATCAATCTCTTCAACATGCTGGCGCTGATGCTCGTGCTCGGCGTGGGCGCGAACTACGCCGTCTTTTTGCGCGAAGGCGCGCTGCGCGCCGCCACCGATCGCGGCGCGGTATGGACCGGCGTGCTGCTGTCCGCCGCGACCACGCTGCTCTCGTTCGGCATGCTCGGCATGAGTTCGATGCCCGCGCTCAAGAGCTTCGGCGCCACACTGTCGCTCGGCATCATGGTGTCCGTCATGCTCGCGCCGATCGGCATGCCCACGAATCAACGGAGAAATGCCTGATGGCGCTCCCTGTCTATTTGCACGCGCTCGGCATGGTCAACGCGCTAGGCGACGACGTGCCTGCAATCGTCACAGCGCTCGCGCGCGGCGAGGCGCCTGGCATGGGGCCGATCGCGACCCGCACCGGCACCGCTTTCGCGGGCAGCGTGAAGGCGCCGCTCGACCTTGCGCCGCCCGCGTCGCTCGCCTGCTACGACTGCCGCAACAACCGGCTTCTGCTCGCCGCGCTAGCGCAGATCCGCACTGCCATCGAGGCCGCGCGCGAACGCTTCGGCGCGGGCCGTATCGGCGTCGTGCTGGGTACGAGCACGTCGGGCATCAGCGCCGCGGAAGCGACGTTCACGCAGCCGGTGCAGCAAGACGCCGCTTCGACGTTCGACTACCGCCAGATGGAGATCGGCACGGCCGCGCCGTTCGCCGCCGCGGCGCTCGATCTGCGCGGCCCGGCGTATACGATCTCCACTGCATGCACCTCGAGCGCCAAGGCGTTCGCTGCCGCGCGCCGTCTGCTGCGCGCGAACCTTTGCGATGCCGTCGTCGTGGGCGGCGTCGATTCGCTTTGCGAACTCACGCTGCAAGGCTTCGCCTCGCTCGAATCGACGAGCCCCGTGCGAACCAACCCGATGAGCGCACAGCGTCGCGGCATCAACATCGGCGAAGGCGCGGCAGTGTTCCTGATGAGCCGGGAGGAAGGACCGGTGATGCTCGCGGGCGCGGGCGAGTCGAGCGACGCCCACCATATTTCCGCCCCCGACCCGCAGGGCGCGGGCGGCGAACTCGCATTGCGTGCCGCGCTTGCCGATGCGGGCATCGGCGCGGCCGCGATCGGCTACGTCAACCTGCACGCGACGGCCACGATCAAGAACGACCAGATGGAAGCGCATCTCATGGCGCGCGTGTTTCCCGACGGCGTGGCCGCGAGCGGCACGAAGCCGCTCACGGGCCACACGCTCGGCGCGGCAGGCGCGAGCGAACTGGGGCTCGCGTGGCTCACGCTCGCTCGCGACGACGTCGCGCTGCCGCGCCATCTGTGGGACGGGGAAGCCGATCTGGCGCTGCCCGCGCTCGACCTGGTTCAAGACCTGCGGCATTTGCCGCGCAACGGGGTGCGCCAATACGTGATGAGCAACTCATTCGCGTTTGGCGGCAGCAACGCTTCACTCATACTCGGACGATGATCGAGGCCATGAATTCTGCTCATTCCTTCTCGACGGATGCGTTCCCGCCGATCGAGGCGATCATCCCGCATCGCGGCACGATGCTGCTGCTCGACTCGGTCGCTGCATGCAGCGACGAATCCCTTACGGCGCTTGCCAGCGTGCGCGCCGACGCATGGTATGCCGACGAGCAGGGCGCGATGCCCGCGTGGATCGGCATCGAACTGATGGCGCAGGCAATCGCGGCTCACGTCGGCCTGTTGTCGATGCGCGAAGGCAAGCCGGCCCGCCCGGGCGTGCTGCTCGGCACGCGTCGCTATGAGGCGGCGCAGGGCGCGTTCGCAGGCGGCGGACCGCTCAGCGTGACGGTCAACGAACTGCTGCGCAGCGAAGAAGGCCACGGCGCGTACGGCTGTACCATCAGTCAGGATGACAAACTATTGGCCGAGGCCGCCGTGAAGGTGTACCAGCCGCGCGATTTTCAGACTTTCATCGAGGAGAATTCCAGATCATGAGCCGGCGTGTTCTCGTCACCGGCGCGAGCCGCGGCATCGGTCGCGCGATCGCCTATCATCTCGCCGCGAACGGCTTTGCCGTCACCGTGCATTGCCGCACGGGCCGCAACGAAGCGGATGCCGTCACGGCGGGCATCGTCGCGCAGGGCGGCACGGCCAGCGTGCTGCAGTTCGACGTGCGCGACCGCGCTGCGTGCCGCGCAGCGCTCGAAGACGACGTGGCGGCGCACGGCGCCTACTACGGCATCGTCTGCTGCGCGGGCGTCACGCGCGACGCCGCGTTCCCCGCGCTGACCGACGAAGACTGGGACATCGTGCTCGAAACGGGGCTCGACGCGTTCTACAACGTCGTGCATCCGCTCGTCATGCCGATGGTGCGTGCGCGCAAGGGCGGCCGGATCGTGACGGTGGCCTCGGTGTCGGGCGTGACGGGCAATCGCGGGCAGGTCAACTACAGCGCCGCCAAGGCCGGGCTGATCGGCGCGACCAAAGCGCTGGCGGTGGAACTGGCTACGCGCAACATCACGGTCAACAGCGTCGCGCCCGGGCTCGTCGATACGGGCATGCTCGACGACGTGCCGCTCGAACACGCGCTCAAGGCCGTGCCGATGAATCGCGTGGGGCAGCCCACCGAAGTCGCGGCCGTGGTCGGCTTTCTGATGTCCGACGCGGCGTCTTATGTCACGCGCCAGGTGATCGGCGTCAACGGCGGGATGGTCTGATGAAACGCGTCGTCATTACCGGCATGGGCGGCGTGACCGCGCTCGGCGATCAATGGGAGCAGGTCGAAGCCGCGCTCAGGAGTGGCGTCAACGCCGTCAAGCGTGTGCACGACTGGGACTATATCGAGGCGCTGCATACGCGCCTCGCGTGCCCGTTGCCGGCGTTCAATACACCCGACTATTACCCGCGCAAGAAAACGCGTTCGATGGGCCCGGTCTCGCTCTACGCGGTGCGCGCGAGCGAGCACGCGCTGGCGGACGCGGGTCTGCTCGACGATCCGTCGCTCAAGGACGGCCGCATGGGCGTGGCGTACGGGTCCTCGGCGGGTTCGGTCGAGCCGGTGCGCGCATTCGGCAAGATGCTCGAAACGGGCTCAATGAGCGACGTGACGTCGAACAGCTACGTGCAGATGATGCCGCACACCACGGCCGTGAACGTGAGCCTCTTCTGGGACCTCAAGGGGCGCATCGTGCCGACGTCGTGCGCGTGCGCTTCGGGCAGCCAGGCCATTGGCTACGCCTACGAGATGATCGCGAACGGCAAGCAGACGCTCATGCTCGCGGGCGGCGCCGAGGAACTCTCGGGGCCCGGCGTGGCCGTGTTCGACATGCTCTACGCCACGAGTACGCGCAACGACGCGCCGCAGCTCACGCCGCGTCCGTTCGACGCCGTGCGCGACGGTCTCGTGGTGGGTGAGGGCGCGGCGACGCTCGTGCTCGAGGAATACGAGCATGCCGTGGCGCGCGGCGCGCGCATTCATGCGGAAGTGGTGGGCTTCGGCTGCAATTCGGACGGCGCCCATATCACGCAGCCCACGGCGGCGACGATGGCGGTCGCGATGCGTCAGGCCCTCGCCGACGCGCAGTTGGCCCCCGAAGCGATCGCGTATGTGAATGCGCACGGCACCTCCACGGATCGCGGAGACGTGGCCGAAAGCCAGGCCACGGCGGAGACCTTCGGCGCGCGCATGCCGATCAGCTCGCTCAAGAGCTATATCGGCCATACGCTCGGTGCCTGCGGCGCGATCGAGGCGTGGTGGACGATCGAGATGATGAAGCGCAACTGGTATGCGCCCACGCTCAACCTGACGCAGGTCGATCCGGCCTGCGCGCCGCTCGACTATATCCAGGGCGAGGCGCGCACGATAGACGCCGAATACGTGATGAGCAACAACTTCGCGTTTGGCGGCGTGAACACGTCGCTGATCTTCCGGCGCGCGCGTTGAGCATGCGGACATCGACATCAGTGGGCGGCTTGCAGCGCGTCGTCGTGACGGGCATGGGCATCGTCTCGTGTCTCGGCAACACGCTCGACGGCGTGTCCTCGCGCTTGCGCGACGGACGCGGCGGCATCGCGCGCGTTCAGGCGTGGCGCGAGCGCGGCTTCGCGAGCCAGGTGGCGGCCGTGGCAACGGTTGCGGGCGAAGCGCCGTTCGAGCGCAAAGCCGAACGCTTCATGGGCGACACGGCGCGCTTTGCCTGCCACGCCGCGCGCAGCGCGATCGTCGACGCGGGTCTCGAAGCACACATGCTGCGCACGCCGCGGGCCGGCGCAGTGGTGGGCTCCGGTGTCGGCACGATGTCCGCATACGACACGGCCATGGCAAGCGCGAACGCACGCGGTATCGACCGCGTGCCGCCCTATACGGTGCCGCAGGCGATGAGCAGCACGACATCGGCGAATCTTGCGCACGTATTCGGAATGGAGGGCGTGACGTATTCGCCTTCGTCGGCGTGCACGACTTCGGCGCTCGCGATCGGCCAGGCCATGCAGTTGATCCAGACGGGGCGTCAGGACATCGTGCTCGCAGGCGGCGCCGAAGGCTTGCACGACAACATGACGCTGATGTTCGACGCGATGGGCGCACTCTCGCGCGGCTTCAACGACACGCCCGAACGGGCGTCGAAGCCTTATGACGCGCAGCGCGACGGCTTCGTGATCGGCTCGGGTGCAGGCATCCTGGTGCTCGAATCGCTCGCGCATGCGCAAGCGCGCAACGCGCGCATCTACGCAGAGCTGGCCGGCTACGGTCATGGCACCGACGGCGCGCAGATGGTCGCGCCGCAGGCGAACGGCATTGCGCGCGCGATGCGCGAGGCGCTCGGCGAGGCCGGCTGCCGCCCGGACTACATCAACACCCATGCGCCTTCTACGCCCTCGGGCGATATCGAGGAACTGCTCGCGCTGCGCACCGTGTTTGGCAGCGACGTGCCCGCGTTCTCCTCGACGAAGGCGCTCAGCGGTCATCCGCTCGGCGCGTGCGGCGCGCACGAAGCCATCTACACCTTGCTGATGATGCGCGATCGCCGGATTGCGGGCGCCGCGGGCATCGAGGCGCTCGATGCAGCGGCCGCCGGCATGCCGCTCGTGCGCGAAACGCGCGATGCGCGCATCGAGACGGCGATGTCGGTTTCATTCGGGTTCGGCGGCAGTTGCGCCAGCCTGGTGTTTCGCGCCTGGAATGCAGTCTGAAGTTTCGGGCAACCCTGAAAATAATGAGGATTCCAATGAAAAAGACTTGCCTCACGCTGAGCACGGCCGCGATCGTCAGCCTGACGTTGGCCGCTTGCGGATCGCAGCGCCTCACGCTGCCGATCCAGCCCGCAGCTTCGCTGTCGACGGCCAAGACCGCGTCCAGCGCGGACCCCGCCGCGAAGATCGCTGTGTATTTCGGCGCACAGCCGCATCCGGAAGTCGTGCGCCACGTCGGTGACGCCTCGCATTCCCTGCGTGTCGCCCGCGCGACCGACGGCGCCGAGGCCACCTGCAACAAGGCGCTCGCCACCGCGCTCGACAAGCTGCGCGCGGACGCCCACAACAAGGGCGCCAACGCCGTCATCAACGTGACCACGCGCTTTCACGGCACCGAAACCGGGTCGGCCACCGAATACACCTGCGGCGTGAGCCCGAGCGCGGCGGCCATCGCCGTCACGGGTGACCTCGTGGTGCTGCAAGCGAACTGAACCAACGGAGAACAGCAATGAAGAAACTGTGGATGTTCGCCGCGCTGTGCGCGGCCTTTACGGCGTCGCACGCCTACGCACGCAATACGGTCGACACCTATTCCGTGGATGTCGCGCTGCAGAGCGAGCCCGGCAAGGTGAGCGACGACATTGCGCTGTACTTTGCGGGCCAGCCTCATCCAGCGGTGAAGAAAACGCTGGGCCAGTTTTCCACGAACAAGAAGACGAATGCATTCGGGAAGAGCGACGAAGCGGCCTGCCAGCACGTGTTCCTTTCGGCCGTGCAGGAGCTGCAGGAACGCGCGCGCAAGGAAGGCGGCAACGCGGTCATCAACATCAAGAGCAACTACAAGAACGAACTGCGCGAGAGCGCCACGGAGTTCACGTGCGGCGCGGGCGCAATGATCGCCGGCGTGGCGCTCGTCGGCGACGTGGTGACGCTCAAGGGCGGCAAGTAACCCGCGGCAGAGGGCGGCGGGCGACCTGGCTCACGCCGCCTTCACGGCGGCTACGTTGACCAGCGTTTCGCGCCGCTTCCCAGGCTTGGGATGATGGAGGCCGAGGCGCTCGAAGAGACCGAAATCGGCGGCACGGCTCCACCACAGGTAGGGCAGCGAAACATTGCGCTCCGAAAAGCGGAACCCCGCCGTGCGGATCATCTCGAGGTAGCCGTCGGCGCTCTTCTGCACGTGCATGGGATGGCGGAACAGCAGGCGGATGACCCACGAGCGGATGTAAGCCTCGGTGGATTCGGCGAACAGCAGCACGCCGCCCGGCTTGAGCACGCGATGGAATTCCGCGAGCGCGCGTTCCTGCTCGACGAGATGATGGAAAGTCTGGTGGCAGAAGACGATGTCCGCGCTGGCCGTGGGCAGCGGCAGGCTCGCGCAGTCGCCGTGCAGCAGCTCGAACGCCGTATGCGTCTGCAATTTGTCCTGGCAGGTGCGCGCGGCACGCGCCGCCAGTTCGAGCGACGCCTCGTGATAGTCGACCCCGACGACACGGCGCGGGCGGAAAGCCTCGACCAGCAGGCGGAACGATTTGCCCTGGCCGCAGCCGACATCGACGATTTCGGGCGCGTCGGGCAACGGCATGTCCACGAGGCGCTTGAGGTCGTCGATCGCCACGCGCAGCACGTGGTGCTCCCACGTATGGGTGCGCAGAAACCAGACGCCGAAGGCCGTTTCCGGTACGAACGGGACGTAATTTGATTCGGAAACCGACATATTTTTTTATCCGTTGCGAATGCGTTCGTGGACGAGAATGGGCATTGTAAATGCAAGGGCGGCGCGAGGGGTGTCAGAATCACGGTTTCGCGCAGCGCAGTGCGCTTGCATTGGGCATACAGACGTAACAGGACGTGACAGGACGTAACAGATCGCGTCAGGTCGCAGAGAAGGGACAGGACCATGGAAAAGAGCATCGGAGCAGCAGTGACGACCCCATCCGCGCGACGCGAAGCCGTCGACGTGGCGATTATCGGCGCGGGCCCTTCAGGCGCGGTGGCTGCAGCCCTCTTGCGCAAGGCGGGACGTTCGGTGCTCGTGCTGGAGCGCCAGCATTTCCCGCGCTTCTCGATCGGCGAGAGCCTCTTGCCGCAAAGCATGGCGTACCTCGAAGAGGCCGGCATGCTGCAGGCCGTGGTGGAGGCCGGCTTTCAGTACAAGAATGGCGCGCATTTCGTGTGGCGCGACGAGGTATCGTCGTACGACTTCCGCGACAAGCATACGGCAGGCTGGGGCACGACGTACCAGGTGGAGCGCGCGAAGTTCGACGAGCTGTTGATCGGCTGCGCCGCAGAGCAGGGCGCCGAGGTGCGCTTCGGCCACGCGGTCACGGGCATGCGCACGGGCGACGCGCCGGTGCTGGAGGTGATCGACGAAAACCAGGCGCGCTATGAAGTGCACGCGCGATTCGTGCTCGACGCGAGCGGCTTCGGCCGCGTGCTGCCGCGTCTCCTGAATCTGGAGGCGCCCACCGGTCTGCCGACGCGTGCCGCGATCTTCAGTCATGTACTTGACGGCCTGACGCTGGACGCCTTCGACCGCAACAAGATTTGCATCGCGACGCACCCTGGGCACCGCGACGTGTGGTTCTGGATGATCCCGCTAGCGGGCGGCCGCTCGTCGGTGGGCTGTGTTGCCGATGCCGCTTTCCTCGACGTGCCGCAAGCAGAACGCGAGGCGCGGCTGCGTGCGCTCATTCGCGAGGAGCCGACGCTGAACCGCCTGATTGGCGACGCGCCATTTCTCATGCCGGTGAACCAGATCGGCGGCTATTCGGCGAACGTCGAACGATTGCATGGGCCAGGCTTCGCGCTGCTCGGCAACGCGGGCGAGTTTCTCGATCCGGTGTTTTCTTCGGGCGTCACCATCGCGCTGCGCTCGGCGCATCTGGCCGTGAAGGTGCTCGATCGTGCGCTCGACGGCGCAGCTGTCGACTGGCAGGCCGAATACGACGTGCCGCTGCGCAAGGGTATCGACACGTTCCGCGCCTTCGTCGAGCGCTGGTACACCGGCGAGCTGCAGGACATCATCTACTACCCGCGCCAGACGCCCTTGATCCGTCGGATGATTAGCTCGGTGCTGGCGGGCTACGCGTGGGACGAGAGCAACCCTTATGTGGCGGAGCCGGTGCGCAGGCTCACTTCGCTGCATGAGGCGTGCAAGCGGTCGTTGTAACGAGCGAAGAGGGCCGTTTCCTGGGTTGGCGCCTGCGCGCGGGTCGCAGGACCAACCCGGTCATCGCGGTTTCACTGGCCCGGCGGAGGAACTGCGCCTAGCTGGACCATCAGCCCGAGGGTATCCATGATGAGGCGGGTTTCCTTGATCCTCGCTTCCTGAAAGCGGTCGATGACCATGCCCCATACCTTGACGGAGCGCCCCGTCGCGTCCACGCCGAGGAACGCGCCCCTGTGCGTGCCCGTCCACTCGAAGCGGGTCAGCACGCGGTCGCCTTCTGTGAGTTGTTCCTCGACGCGCCAATGCATGTCCGGGAACGCGGCTCGCATCCCGCGCACGACATCCTTGAGGCCCTCGATTCCGGGACCCTGGCCGGGGAACGGCACCTGCTCGACCATGTCCTCCCAGAAGAACCGCTCCGCAGCGTCGATCTGCCCTTGATTCAGGACTTCCTCGATGAACGCGCGAACCCTATCGCTTTCATGCATGGAGTGAACGTCTCCTGGTTGGTCAAATTGGGAAGTGAAAGCCGGTTGCTGCAGAGTAGACGGGCAAGCGCGACGACGTGCGTGAGAGTCGCGCGAGAACGTGCGGTGGCGCACATTCGGGGCTTCGCGTTCCATGACCTTCACGAGGCCACATGCCCGGCGGCTGTGTTGCCTGTGAGCTTCGCGCGCCGGCGGATTGCCTTCACCTCGTCCCGTGTGAGCCCGAGCGAAGCGAGAAACGCCGCGTGCGAATCGGGGTTTTCTGCCTCGAATTCTGCATGCCACCTGTCCATCTCCGCATCGTCGAAGCCGGCGCTGCGCAGCATCGCTACCCACGCGTCTTTGCCACGCTTCTTTCCTCGCCGACGAAACGATGGTTGCGCCAGCAACGTGGCAATCGCATTCTGACGCTGCTTGAGACGTGCGATTTCCTCCGTCAACACCATCAAATGCGTTTCAAGGATCTGGGCAGCTGCGTCTGCCTCGTTTGCGAGGATGTCGCCTATTGCGGCGAGTGGCAACCCGGCGGCCCGATACGCACAGATTGCGCGTAGACGCTCGCGTTGCGTCTCATCGTAGAGCCGGTAGCCCGCGGTGCTGCGTGCGACCGGCACGAGCAAGCCCAGCGTTTCGTAGTGCAGCAGCGAGGAACGTGAGAGTCCCGCCTCGCGTGCCAGTCGTCCTGGAGTGAAACGAGTGAGACGTGTCATGACGGCAAGGGAAGTCTATCGGGTGAGAGAAAGAACACGCGCGCTCCGGGCCGGCTCAGCTTGGCGGCCGAATAGTATTCGGCGACAAGCGCGCGGCAATCGCCGGAAAAGGCCGGTGCGTACGCGAGAAACTCATCGAACGAACGTAACGGGTCCGATGCGCCCGCATGCGCCATCAGCCGGATCAGCGCTTCCGTGATTGTACGGTGGTACCGGCCCGGCGCGCCGAGATGCGTGGCGTATTGCGCGATACCGGCACAGGTGCGCTCGATCGCCTCGTCCAGCGGGAAGCGCTGCAGGTGTATCCACGCCACGCGCAGATGATTGCGATGATTGAACGCAGCCGCTGGCAACCGGCAGGCGAGAAAGGCTTCGAGGAATGCGTCGTCGCTGGGATCGCGGGTCGTTTCCATTTCGATCGATACCCTGTCTGTTGAACAGGGTATCGATCGTGAAGGTGACTACGGTAGTCGGGTCAAGCGGATTTTTGCCGCTTCGGCTCGCTGGTGCCGTCGAACGCTCAGCCTCAATGTGCTGCATGAGGCGTGCAAGGCCTTCTAGCCCTTGGAAAGGGGCGCATGGCGGCTTGTCGGCTGCAAGCGCCCCTTGTCTGGTCTGAGGGAGCGATAAAACATTATGTCAAACGGCTCTCGACTAAAAATTGGTATAGGTCTCGCCAAGAACATCGGCCTCAACGGCACCACTATATTTAACGCCGGAGACTGAAACGGTTTCGTGCTTTTTCGAGTCATACCAATTCGTACCCGCAAAGCAATGGACCTTGGCGTTTTGACTATGGTTCGTCAGGATGCGCTTGAAAGCGTTTTTAGCTTCACGGTAATTCGGATAGGTAAGGCTAACAGCACGGTAGTAGCCGTCTACCTGTTCGGTGGGCTGCGCACCCCAGCCGCTTTTCTTGAAATTGAAAATTCGATAGTAAAATTTTTCCTCGATCACCGGGGTTCCCACGTCTTTCTTGACTGCTGTATAGACGGGATCGATGTGTCTGACTGCCTGCTCTTCTGGCCCCCGGTATGGTCCAATCCAAAGCGTGAGTACCCGGTCGAGGCGCGCATCCTTTTGGCTTTCGTATTCTTCACGTTCCCTCTTATAGGCTTCGTAAGAGAATTTCTCGGCGGAAAACAAAGTCAGATTGTCACTATCGAATCTTGAGAAGTCGATATGCAACGCATGTGAAACAGCAGGCGGCAAGACGAGAAACCGGCCTGGATTGGCTGAAAGCTTGCATTTAGGCACCTTCAGATTGGTGGCCTTGGTGCGCGCAGAACAGATTCTTCCAATTGCATTCCATACGGCAAGATCGAATTCCTTTGGACGCGAATCTATCATGCCTTTATTGTTACGATTGGTCTCGGCGATTTGATCTTGAACCAGCGTCTCATCTTTCTGGACAAACGCCTCATCGATTTCCGCATGGATGACAACGTCTTTACCCTGATTTGCTACACCGGTATGCGGGTTGCCCTCAATCAGAAACCAGGATGCCTGGCCATGCTCCCCCTTATAAGGCTTGAACGCCGGATTGCCCTTGATCGCGTTCTCGATCAATTTGCGCACCACGATTAACGTGGCCTTCGTGGTGACGTGTAATGGCATTTGAAAATCTCCGCTGCGATTGCTGACTCGCGGGCTCGATCGCGGCCGCCAATCAAAAATTGCCGAAGAAGCCGCGCGCCGCGACCATGCAGAATGGCGCGACGATGTCGGCGTGGTAGACCTGAAGCACGGCAGACGTGCCACCATCCGTTGCACCCGCCTGAACCGCCTGGGCGGCGACTGATGCCTTGGCCTGAGCGAAACCAGCTTTCACCGCGGCAAACGGATCGTTCGCGCCAGGCGTGGAATCGACATCGAGCACGCTCGTCAGGCCGGGCGCGACGTTGGCGTTCTTCCAGTAGGCCTGCTCGATCGCCGCATTGAAAAAGAACACCATCGGGTCGAGGTGGCCGCCGCATAGCAGCACGGGCGAGCGCGGCACCCAGTTACGCAGATCGTTGCGCCTGAACGCCTGGCGCAGCGGCTGGGCCGGACTGGCAGCGGGGGCCATCGCGGCGGTCGGCGTGGGAAACGCGCCATCGGGATTGGCGATGGCATCTTCGAGCATACTCAGGCGATAAGCGTTGCGCACGAGATTCGCGGTGCCGAATCCCAACGCGAAGAGCGGCGTCAATTCAGCAGGCGCCAGCGGTGGCGCAAGAGGCGGCGTCAACGAGGCGAACTGCGGCGCGGGCGGCGTGCTGCTGAACAACTGGGTTGAGGGCAGTTTGCCTTTGGCGAAAAGCGTGTCCATTGACGTGACGCTCGGCAGCAGGTTCTCTATCCCTGGTGCATAGGCCGCTTCGAAAAAGTCGCCTGGCTTGCGATAGATATTGCCGTACGCGTGCTGGTAGCTCGTGGTCACCAGCACCGTAAAGATCGTCGAGCCGAGGTCGACTTCGCCCTGGACGAGGGCATCGGCCATGGCGCCCAGCGCATAGGGACCCGAGCCCGGCGCGGAAGCGGTGACGTTGATGCCGGCCGCCTGCAGCGCGCGGTGTGTGGCGAGCGCCACGTAGCCGCCCTGCGAATATCCGGTGACGAACAGCTTGCCGTTCTCACGCGTCTTGTTTGCCGGGTCGGGAAGGGCCAGGGCGAAGCGGGCCGCACGTAACGAATCGATCATGTCGGCGGATTGCTGGTCGCCGTTCAGATAGGGGTGATACGGCAAGGGGGAGCCCGAGTAGCCGGCATAGTTGCTGGCCACGACGAGATAACCTTGCGCCGCGTAGATCGCCGCCACGGCGATGCCTTCGCCCGCGCCGTCGCCGTTGGCCGGGTCCGTTTGAGTAATGTCGGCGATGTTGTAGTTGCGGTAGGTCGTGGTGCCGTGCGCGTACAGCATGAGGGGACGCGGCCCCGTACACGAGGCGCCGCCGCCGGGGATCATCAGCGCGGCGCTCGACATGGTGGGTTCGCCTGCGCCGCCTATCGTGAGGTAGCGGAAGTACTTGATTTCGATGTCGCAGCGCGGCGTGCCGGCGACCTGCAGCAATTGCTGACCCGTTGCGTTCGTGTTTAGCAGTTTCGTGAAGTCGCTTGCGCTCAGGCGCAGGCTCGTTCTCTGCTCGACTAGCTGGCCGCGAAAAAAGCAACTCAACCCGCTGCATGTCGAGGCGGCCTGCGCGACAACACTGGCACTCGACAAAAGCAAAGTCAGCAGTACCCAACTCGTCTTAAGCATCGCTCCTCGCATTTCACGCTCCGTTTTTGTTGGTGTTCGGAAAATGGGGCTGCCTTGCAGAGTCAAACGAGTATAGGTAAACGAATTCGGCATTTGCTACTGGTTGTGGGAACAATTTTCCAGTGAAGTACTTGACGAAAATTTCGCACTGGCGTTTGCCAGAATGTCGTGAGCTTATGTAATTAAACATCTGCAAGCTCCGTTATTCGTTTCCGCAATTCAGAAAGCGGCAATGGCTACGGAACAAGCGTAGAAACCTGCCCCGGCTGCACCACCTTGATCACGCCGCCCCAAATACAAACGAGCGTACCTTGAGCGTCCAGCGCCGGCATGGCGCCCAGCGTCACACTGGGAGCGCCGCCCGGAATCCACGGCGACGGCGTGGCCGGAACGCATGGCATCGGCGTGAATACACCCAGCGCCGCGGCAGTCGCGGCGATCACGGTAGGATTCGCCGGGCTTTGGCACAGCGCGAACGGCGTGATATTGGCGATCGGAATCGAGTCCGCAATCGTCGCGGCAGGCACGCCGCTCACTAGCACGCGATTGACGGGGAGAACGTTCAGCGTGCCGGGCGCACCGCCAAACGAGCATTGCAATGTGGCACCGGCGCAGACTTGCGGACTGGTCATCGTGTACCTCCTTATGCGTTGCCTGCGCGAGAATCAGGCCGAAGACGGATTAGCGAGCGACTGCCACCATTGTTTCCAGCGCGGCAGCGGCTTGCCGTCCGCCGCTAGCGGGCGGTTGTCGTCGGTATAACGTTTCGCCGCTTCGAGCGGCTTTCCGGCATTGAACGGCTGCCGCAGCGCGAGGCAGCCATTCGGATGGAAGCGCTGCAAGACGCCATGCAGCTTGCCGTTGCGGTAATGCGCTTCTTCGAGCAGCGTGCCGTCGGTCAGCCAGGTGCGCGATACGCCGTGCAGCACGCCGTTCGCGTAGTGCTCCTCGCGCTGGATCTTTCCATCGGGGTGGTAGAAAAGCGCCTTGCCGTCGAGCTTTCCGTTCGCGTACTGCACCTGTGCCGAGGGATTGCCATCAGGATAGAAGTAGGTGGCCGGTCCACTGAGTACACCATTCGCATAACGCATCATCGCGACGGGACGTCCTTCCGACTCGATGCGCACAGGGCCGTGCAGCGCGCCGCCCAGCGTCGCGCCTTCAATGCGCGTGTCGTCGCGTTCTATCGTGACCGGCTGGATCGTATCCATGGTCGCCTCAATTGATCTTCACAATGCCGCCCTTGACCACCAGCATGCCGCCTCCGTCCACGGTCTGCTGCACGGCGCCCTTGTTCGTCACGCTTTGTGCCTCGTTCGAAAGTGTGCCGTCCGACTTGTTGGTCAGCGACGTCCCGGCCTGATTCGTGAGCGACACGCCGGCCTGGTTCGTCAGCGACGCGTCGCTCTTCGCCGTGAGATTGCCCGTGCTCTGCAGCGTCAGCGTGCCGCTCACCTTGATGGTGAGGTTGCCGTCCACGGTGAGCGTCATGTTGCCCGTCACGGTCTGATCGAGGTTGCCGCCCACCGTGCGCGTCTCGTTGCCACCGGCTTTCACGGTGCGTGCGCCCTTGATGTCGACGGTTTCGTCGCCGGTCTTGACCGTCGTGGTGCGGTTGCCCTGTTCGACCGTGAGCGTGTCGTTGCCTTCCTTGACCGTATGCGCGCGGTCGTTCTTGATCGTGCTCGTTTCGTTGTGGTCTATGGTCCACGTGGCGTCGTTGATCACCTTGGCGTTGAGGTCCTTTTGCGCCTGCAGGAAGATTTCCTCGCTGTCCTGCTTGTCTTCGAAACGCAGTTCGTTGAAGCCGTTGCCGCCTTTGGAGGTATTCGTCTTGATGCCGGACTGCGTCTGGTTGTCGGGCAGCGTGTAGGGCGGCAGATTTGCACCGTTGTACACGCTGCCTGTGATCAGCGGGCGGTCCGGATCGCCGTTGATAAAGGTCACCACGACTTCGTCGCCCACGCGCGGCATGAACTGCATGCCGAAGCGCTTGCTCGCCCACGGTTGTGCCACGCGAATCCAGCACGAACTCTGTTCGTCGTTCTGACCGTCGCGGTCCCAGTGAAACTGAACCTTCACACGGCCGTACTGATCCGTCCACAATTCCTCGCCGCTCTTGCCCACCACCGTCGCGGTCTGCGTCGGCATGAAGGGGCGCGGCGTCGTGCGCGCGGGCCGCCAGGTCGTCGCGAACGGAAACGCTTCGAAGCGGTTGCGATAGCGGTTGTGATCGGCTTCGTGAACCACGCTGCGCACGACCCATTCGATGTTGGCGTCACTCGATTCGTGATCTGCCAGCGTAAAGCGGCAACCCGGCGCGAGCGCGCGGCAATCGCTTTCGCCAATGAGGATCCGGGTGGGTGCACGCAGCGCGTCCACACGGTGTTTGGAGAGCGTGGAGCCATCGTCGCTGGTGGCGTAGCGCCCCGGATACTCGTACACGCTGTGTCCGTTCGATGCCGCCTGTGCCTGCGAATAAAGCTGTGCAGTCGGCGTCTCCCACGCGTAGTCGGTATGCGAGAAGAGCCCGGTGGCCGTCTCTTCGACAACCTCGCAATGGACGATCTGCGTCGATTCGCGTGTGCCGCTCGTGCCGCCTGTGTAATGCAGTGTCGCGTCGCCGGGCAAGGGCGTGAAGGCGTCGTTGCTGTCGGCGATGACGAGCGTATGACTGCCCGTATCGTGGCGGAAGAAATAGAACCAGCCTTCTTCTTCGCAAAGGCGGCTCACGAACGCGAAGTCGGACTCGGCGTACTGCACGCACCATTCGCGCGTCGCTGCCGTGCCCGTGACGGAGAACGAGTAGTCCGTCAAGCTGTGCCCACCGAATACGGCCTGGATGATCTCCTGGGCGTTTTTGCCCTGAAAGATCCGGTTGTTTCGCGAGAGCGTGAGCAGCCACAACCACGAACGCAGTTCCAGGGTGAAGTGGCTGGCATCTATCGTCGAGGGCAACTGTGCGGCGCGCGTGCAAACGGCGTCGATCAGCCGAGGCGACTCGCCCCATGCGAGCGAGAGCGTTGCATGGTTGCCCGTCATGCCCGAGGGTGCGGGTGGCGGCAATCCGCCGTGGGCGTGCAGCGTCAGCGTGGTGGCAGCGTCCAGCGCCTCGCGCGCATCGAAGCGGGCGGGAAAGAGCGTGCTGAACGCGCTGCCCGTGAGGCTGATGCGCGCGTCGGTGTCGGCGGAAATGGGGCGGTTCATCGCGGGAATTGTGTCGAGTGGAATGCGGTGTGGCGGGTCCCGTGCATCGTCATTCGAGCGCCCACTGCGCGAGCGTGCCGACCAGCTCGTTCATGAGCACGTTGTCGATCTCACGCGCACCGCCCGCGGCGCGGCAGCGCGCGAGCACGGCGTCGATGATCCTGCTGTCGAAGGCGAACTGCTTGCCCGTGGCGTCGCGGTAGCGCATGCGCAGTTGTTCGAGCTTCTTTTCGATGATGGCGCGCAGCACCGTGTCGTCGAGCGTCGCGTAAGGCACGGCGGTCATGCGCGCGAGAAACGCCGGGCGAAACGCGTGCAGCAGTTCTTCGTGGAGCCGCCGCGCGAAGGCGTCGGTGGCAAGCGTCGCTGCGGGCGTATTGAGTAGCAGCTCGGCGCCCACGTTGCTGGTGGCGAGAATCACCGTGTTGCGAAAGTCCACCACGAGCCCGGTGCCGTCCTCCATCACGCCCTTGTCGAAGACGTTGTAGAACGCTTCGAGCACGTCGACATGCGCTTTTTCGATCTCGTCGAGCAAGACGACGCTATAAGGGCGCCTGCGCACCGCCTCGGTGAGCTGGCCGCCGCTCGCATAGCCCACATAGCCCGGCGGCGCGCCGCGCAACTGCGAGACCGCGTGCGCTTCCTGATACGCGGCCAGGTCGATGACGATGAGATTGCGCTCGCCGCCGTAGAGCGCATCCGCAAGCGCGTAGGCCGTCTCGGTCTTGCCCACGCCAGTCGGCCCCACGAGCAGGAACACGCCTACCGGGCGCAACGGGTCGGCGAGTCCCGCGCGCCACGCCTGGATGCGCTTGGCGATGCGGTCGAGCGCTGCGTCTTGCCCCACGATGCGCTGCGCGAGACGGCCCTTGAGCGTGCGCACGGCGTGGGCCTCATCGGCGAGCATCTTGCCCACGGGAATGCCGGTCCAGCTTGCGATCACGGCGGCGATGGTCTTCGAGTCCACGCAGACCGGCACCATGGGGTCGTCGTCGCGAATAGCTTCGAGGCCGCTTTCGAGACGCGCCAGTTCGGCGGCGAGGTCTTCGCGCGGGTCGGCGGCCTCGCTGTTCTCGTTTTCGTTCTCGCTTGCGTCCGCGCTATCTGGCGATTCCTGCGCGCCGTCGTTGAAGACATCGCGAGGCGCCGCGTCGAGGGCGGCCAGGCGCGCGCGTACCGCGAGAATCTCGCGCACGGTAGCCGCCTCGTCACGCCAGCGCGCCTCCAGCGTCTCGACGAGCGTGGCGTTGTGCGCATGTTCGGCTTCGAGTGCGGCGAGGCGCTGCGTGTGATTCGCGCCGAGCACCGTTTCCGTGCGCAGGCGTAGCAGTTCGTCGTCGAGCGCGCGCTGCCGGTGCCTGGCCGCTTCGAGTTGCGGCGGCGTGTCGTGCTGCGCCAGCGCCACGCGCGCGCACGCGGTGTCGAGCACGGCAATCGCCTTGTCGGGCAACTGGCGCGCGGAGATGTACCGATGCGAGAGTTTCACCGCATCGACGATGGCGGCGTCGAGGATCGTCACGTTGTGGTGCGCCTCGAATTTCTGCGCCAGCGCGCGCAGCATGGCGATCGCCGTCGGCTCGTCGGGCGCTTCGATCTGCACGAGCTGGAAGCGCCGCGCGAGCGCGGGGTCGCGCTCGAAGTACTTCTTGTATTCGAGCCACGTGGTGGCCGCGATGGTGCGCAGTTCGCCGCGCGCAAGGGCGGGCTTGAGCAGGTTCGCGGCGTCGCTGCCGCCTTCCGCGCCGCCCGCGCCGATCATCGTATGGGCTTCGTCGATGAAGAGCACCACCGGTCGCGGCGAGTGCCGCGCTTCGTCGATCACCGCGCGCAGGCGCCGCTCGAACTCGCCTTTCAACCCCGCGCCCGCCTGCAGCAGCGCGAGATCCAGCATGCGCAGCGAGACCTCGGCAAGCGGCGGCGGCACGTCGCCCGCCGCGATGCGCAGCGCGAGTCCTTCGACCACGGCCGTCTTGCCCACGCCCGGCGCGCCCACGAGCAGGGGGTTGTTCTGCCGCCGCCGCAACAGGATGTCGAGCGTCTGGCGAATCTCCGCATTGCGTCCGACGATCGGGTCGATGCGTCCGGCCCGCGCTTCGGCGGTGAGGTCGAGCGTGTATTGGTCGAGCAGGGCGGGCGCTGGTGCAGCGGGCTCAAGCGCACCGGTCAGCGCGGGAACGCTCGCGTTGTCGTCGATGGCCGCTTCGAGCGGTGCGATCTGCGATGTCGACGCGAGCGGCGCCGCCGCTTCGATGGGCGCGAGCCAGACGGTGAAATTGGCGCGCAGCGCGGCGCTCGCCACGCGAAGCAGCATGGGCGCCCCATGCACGACGCGTGCGCGCAGCGCATCGTTTTCGAGCAGGGCGATGAGCAGTGTCGCTGCACGCACGCGCGGCTGCTGAAGCACGACGGTGGATTGCACGAGGGCGTCCTGGAGCCACACGAGCAGGTCCGGAGAGAACGACGGCATGCCCGTGTTGCCGCGCTTGAAGCGCGCGATCGCCATGCGGATCTCGGCGCTGAGCGCGGCGCGATCCACGCCGAAGTGCGGCAGCACGCACGCGAAATCGCCGCCCTCGGGTTCGGCGAGCGCGAGCAGCCAGTGCTCGATTTCGACCACGAAATGTGTTTCGCGCAGGCATTGCTGCGCGGCGCGTTCGAGGGCTTCGCGCGGCTCGCGCTCGAGGAGCGCAACGAGCGTCTTGAGATCGAGCGTCACGGCCCGGTACGCCCCTGCGCGTCGTCGGGTGCAAGGCACGTGAGGCGCGCGGGCGCCGATTCCGCCGCGCCGGCCCACGCGGTCCAGCCGAGCCTCTGCGGCGCGTGCCGCGAGAGGCGCGCGCGCGGCAGTTCGCCCGCGGCGAGTTGCAGCTCGAGATGCACCTTGAGTTCGGCGCCGAACCATGCGGCGGCGAGCGTTTGCAGCGCTTCGTGAGCGGGCGCGCCCGGCAGGAAGGCTTCGTACTGCGCACGCCTGAGCGGCCCCAGCCGCACGCGTATGCCCTGGTGTTCGTCCCAGATCCTCGTGCCCGCAACGGCATTCTGGCCGAGTCGCCGGTTGCGCCCGCCGGAGCCGATCGCCGTGCGGCTCGCCGGGGGCAGCGTGCGCCAGCCGCCCGCGAACGGCGTGGAACGAACGTGGACGCGGAAATGATGGAGCACCATGACGTCGAAGCCCGCGAGCGAGCGGCGGCGGTTCGCGAAGAGGCCCGCGCGCGCCAGCACGGCGCGCAGGTCGAGCGGCTCGGGCGGCGTTGCCGTTTCCTGTGCCGCGCGGTTGTACGGGTTGCGTGAATTCAGCGAGGCGTTGCCCGTGAGCGCGCGCAGCACGACATCGGCTGAGCGCTGCGCCGTGGCGGGCAGCGGCTCGGCGCTGCGGTACTTGCGCTGTGCGCGGTAGAGCAGCGCCAGCAGCCGATGCTGGAAGATGTCGAGAAACGCCGCCGCCGAGCGGTCCTTGCGGCGCAGACGGTCCTGCAGCCATTCCTGCCATGCGCCGGGCAGGGGACCGTTCGGGCCGCCCAGCGCGAACGCGTTGACCTGGAGCTGGGGCGTTCCCGCATGTCCGGATTGTCCGTATGCTTCTTCGCCCGGCTGAGGCGCAAACGCGAGCGAGCGCGGCAAGCCGCGCCGTAAAGGCCCGAGCGCGCTCGCCGGAAACGCGGGAGACAGATTGCCGCTCAACGCGAGCGCTTCCTGGCTGGGGTCGAGCCCGGTGCCGAGCGGCTGCGCATGCGGCTGCAACAACTCGAGCAGGCGTACGGCCTGCGTGAATTCGAACGCGTGCGGTTCGTCGAAGAGCCGCTGCGTCAGAGAACGAGCGGGCTGCCCATCGTCGGCCGCCATGTGCGGATCTCCCGACCGTCGCGCACGAGCGAGGTCTGTACGAAACGGTTGACGCTCGCATAGAGCGAGAAGAATTGCGCGAGCACGCCGGAAAAGAGCACGGTGCTCGCGCCCACGAAGCTCGCTTCGTCGAGTTCGATCCGCACGCCGAGCCCGTTGCGCCAGCCGCGCCAGCGGTCCGTCCCGACATGCGCGACGATCGGTTCGCTCGACACGGCCACGAGCCCCGCGATCTGGCGCTGCGACGGGGCATGCGCGCCGAGATTGTGGAGCATGAGCATTTCACGCAGCGACTGCAGCGCCTGCGGGCCTTCCACGATCGACGTGTGATTGAGGACGAGCTGCGACACGAGACGCCAGCGCGACGTGCCGTCGAGCGCGGCCACGATCTGCGGCGTAGGCCGATGCGCAATGCGCACGCTCGCCACCGGGCCCGGCACCTCGAACGACAGCGCGGCGCCCGGCGCGAGCCGGTGGGCCAGATGACGATTGGTGCACAGCAGATCCGCAGTGAGCGTACGCGCCGCGGGCGCAGAGGGATTGAAGCGCGTATCGACGAATGTGAGCATGACGTCGCTGCCGGGACGCGACGGGTGCAGCCCGCTCACGCGCCGCGCGTACCAGTACACAGCCGAATCCGCGCCATGCATCGAGCCATACCAGGGCGGCACGTCCGTCACCGTGCGGCCAGCCACGGCGCGCACGTTGCGCACGGCGTAGATCTCGGTGCTCGATTCGCGATGCGCGTCGGGACTCACGCGCATTTCGCGCGCCGTGCCGTCGGGTCGCAACGGTTCGGAGGTGCGCGCGAACAGATTGAGCGCGCTCGCGCAGCCGAGCTGGATATCCTGCGTGTGCAACGTGAAGCGCCCGCGGGGGGCCGCCGTGAAACCGATCACGAGATCGAGGCTGTCGAGCGCATCGGCAGGCGGCTTGAACGGCAGATCGAAGAACGCGAACTTCTCGGGAAAGGCGAAGTACTCGACCAGCAGACGGCAGGCCGGATGCGCGCCGTCTTCGAGCGGCAGCAGCGCGTCTTCCTCGTCGAAGCCAACAGGGGAGGGCAGGCCGCGTTGCGCGCGCAAGGTACCGTCTGGCATCTGCAGCCAGGTGGCGGCGCTGTGTGCGCCGAGCAGGTCGTAGAGCGCGGCGGAGGTGACGGGCGACGCCGTGAGGCGCACGCGCAGGCGCTCGATCGGCAGCGCGCCCAGCTTGTGCGGACCGATGCCCCGCAGCGTGAGCCGCAGCGCCGATTGCAGCGACGCGTTGCCGGTGAGCGCCTGGGCTTCCTCGGCGTCGAGCAACTGGGCGGCGGCGAGGGTGATCGGCCAGAGCGTGACGTCGCTGCACGTGCGCCATTGGATCGTCGCGCCGCTCGCGTCCACGTGCATGAGGGGGGTATCGCGCGGCACGCGATACCCCGCGGCGATGCTGCCTTGCGTGGAGTCCGGCTCGAACTGCACGATCGTCATGGAGGGCACGGGCCGCGACGCGTAGGGATAGAACTGTTCGAGAAGGCCGTCCGTGAGCGTGGTGTATTCGTCGTCGAGCGTGCGCTGGATGCGGGCGGTTAGCACGGCGAAGCTTTCGATCAGGCGTTCGACGTTCGGGTCGGCGCTCTCGCCAGGGCCGAGTTCGAGCCGCCGGGCGATCTTTGGATAACGCTGCGCGAAGCCTTCGCTCGCGCGGCGCAGATAAGTCAGCTCGCGCTGGTAGTAGTCGAGCAGTTGCGCATCAAGCGAGTCGTTCATCGACGATCCCGATGGACTGCGTTTCGCCGTCCTGCCCGGCGACGTAGGTGACGACGTGCTCCACGCCGTCGCTGCCGCGCAGCGTTCCCCGAATGCGCAGGCACAGCCGCCATGGCGCGGCGGCGTCCGCTTCGATTTTCACGCGCGGGTTGCGAAGGCGCGGCTCGAAGGCGCGGATCGCCTCGGCCACTTCACGCTCGATCACCGCCCGATCTTCCGCGCGGGCCGCGCTTTGGCCGCTCCAGTCGGGCAGGCCGTAGAGCAGGACGTCCGGCGCGCGCGGCAGGCGGGGCGTGCCGCGGCGCGTGTTGAGAAGGCGCAGCAACTCGGCGCGCACCGACGCGCGCAAGCCGGCCGCGTCCAGTGTGCGCGCGGCGAGTTCGTCGACGGACTCGTGCGCGTCGAAGGGCGCGTCGTCGGCCAGCCGCTCGAAGAGCGGCATGGGCGCGATCGCGATGAAGGCGCGGTCGTTCGCCATAGGCGGTGCGCGCTAGGCTGCCGCCTTCACGACCTTGTTCGCGGCCAGGTCCCACGTCGTGGCCGCCGTGCCTTCCTTGGTGGCGTCGTCCTTCTGCGCGGTGAGTTCCCACTTGATCTTCGTGAAGTTCAGCGAGAGGGTTTCCACGGGCTTGCCACCCGCGCCGCCCGACACGCTCACGTTGCTCAGCACGACATTGTTCAGCGTATAGGTGATGAACGGCATGATCTTGCCGTCGCTTTCGGCGGCGTTGCGGCCCACCACGATGGTCGCGCTCGCAATGGCCTTGCCGGAGCAGCAATATTCGTTGAGCGTGGGCGTGGCGACGTCGACGAACTTCGTCACGGTGAATTCGCCGAGATGGGGTTTGCCCGACGTGCGCTCCGAGTTGCTGACGTCGTTGGTGACCTGCATCGCTACGTTGTGGCTGTACGACATCAACTCGATCTTGTCGGCATAGCCTTCGAGCGTGCACTCGCCTTTGATGTCGCTGCCCAGGTCGAGAATGATCGAATCCATGGTTTGCTGCTCCCGAAGCAGTAGAGAACCGCGCGGGCCGCGTGCGCGGCGCCAGGCGCGTTCAGGGACCAGGGGCGCTCACGCGCCGCCTGGCCGTCGTTTGTTCATCGAATCGCTTTCTTCTGCGGGTGGATCAGGCGGCTGCCGGCGGCGGCAGCGTCGCCACGAGCCGGATCGAGGCAGTGAGTTCCTCGAGCTGGAAGTGCGGCCGCAGGAACACCGTCGCGCGATACGCGCCGGGCTTGCCCGGCACATCTGTCACGTCCACGCGCGCCTCGCGCAGCGGATACTGGGCCTTGATTTCCTGCGGCGCGTTGTCGTTCACGAGCACGTAGTCGGCAATCCACGTGTTGAGATAGGCGCGCACGTTATCGCGCGTCATGAAGCTGCCGACCTTGTCGCGCATGATCGCCTTGATATAGTGCGCAAAGCGCGACGCCGCGAGGATATACGGCAGCATGGCCGAAATGCGCGCGTTCGCGGTGGCCTCGGGCGTGTTGTAGAGCGCCGGCTTGCAGGCCGTCTGGCCGCCGAAGAACACCGCGAGCCCTTCGTTCTTCTTGTGCACGAGCGCGATGAAGCCGAGCGAGTCGAGTTCCTTTTCGCGCCGGTCGGTGATCGCCACTTCCGTCGGGCACTTCATGGCCTTGTCGCCCGAAGCCGTCTGGAAGATATGGTCCGGCAAGCGCTCGACCGCGCCGCCGCCTTCCACGCCGCGAATCGCGGCGCACCAGCTGTATTGTGCGAACGCGTTGGTGATGCGCTGCGCCAGCGCGTAGGCGGAGTTGCCCCACAGATATTTCGAGTGGTCGGTGCCGTCGACATCCTCGAAGAAGTTCATGCCCTCTACCGGATTGCTGTCCGGATGATAAGGACGCCGCATCAGGATGTGCGGGAGCGTCAGTGCGACATAGCGCGAGTCTTCGCTCTTGCGGAATTCGCGCCAGCGGGCCATGTCGATCGTCTCGAAGACCTTGGAGAGATCGCGCGGCACGCCCAGCTCCGTGAAGCTCGACATGTCGAACAGTTGCGGGTGCGCCGCCGAAATGAACGGCGCGTGTGCAGCCGCGGCCACCGAGGCGAGTTTTTCGAGCAGGCTCACGTCGGGCGTCTGGCGCGTGAAGTAGTAGTCGCCCACCAGTACGCTGAACGGAAAACCACCGAACGTGCCGTATTCCTCTTCGTAGATCTTCTTGAAGAGCGCGCTCGTGTCGACGTCGATGGCCTTCTCGAGATCGTTTTGCAGGTCTTTCTTCGAAGCGTTCAGGAGGCGCAGTTTCAGGCGCGTGCCCGTTTCGGAGCCCTTCACGAGAAAGTGCAGCCCACGCCACGACGACTCCAGCGCCTGCATGTCGGGGTGATGCAGCACTTCGTTGAGCTGCTCGCTGATCAGCTCGTCGATCTTGCGGATGTGATCGTTGATCATCGCCACGGTGTCGCGGCTGATGGTCATGTTCTTGTCGAGCACCTGCAGCGCGAACTCGGCGAGCAGCTCGCGCGCGTGCTGCTGCTGCTCCTCGTATTGCGCCATGCGTCCTTCGTGCACGATGCGGTCGAGCAGCGTGACCGTACCCGCCTGCGCGGTCGCGGCGGCCTGAATGTCGGACATGATCGTCTCCTCGCGTTGGGCTTAGCTGGCCGGCGTGTCACTGGAAGGGCTGGCGGGTGCAGCGGCGTCGCCCGCGGGCGGCGGCAGCTGCGCTGTCGGCGTGTCCTGCGGGTGCGCCGAACGGATTTCGCTCAGCCCCTTCGGGTCATGCACCACTTCCTGGAGCAGCTTGTCCAGTTCGTCGTTGCCGTCGAGCTTGGTGAGGAGGTCGCGCAGGCGCAGCCGCGCATCGTAGAGCTGTTTGAGCGGGCCGATCTGCTGGACGATGCTCACAGGATCGAAGTCGTCGATGTGCTCGAACTTCAGCTCGACGTTGATCTTGCTGCCGTCGGCGGCGAGCGTGTTGTCGACCTGCAGCGTCGCGCGCGGCCCGATCGACTTCATCACGTCGTTGAAATTGTCGCGGTCGATGTCGACGAAGCGGCGCTCCGTCATTTTCGGCAACGGCTCGACAGGCTTGCCGGACAGGTCGGCAAGAATGCCCACGACGAGCGGCAGCTCGCGCTTTTCGATGGCATTGCCCGTTTCGACGTCGTACGTGATCTGGACACGCGGCGGTCGGTTCCGTTCGAACCAGTGCTGGGTACTGTCGGCCATGGTCACCTCGGTGGCGGTCGTTCTTCTATTGCATTGTGTTACGGGAGAGATGCGCGGTTGTCGTCAATCTGCCCTTTTCATGATGCGTTTTCTTTAAGACGACAATGCCCCGCAAAACGTAATTAAACGATTGCCAGGCGCATTCCCGGTCCTTCAGAAAAAACACAGCTAAAGCATGCCCCGGATTCGTCAGACGAGAGCATTCACGGCGTCAAGCGTTCGCGCTGCGTGCGGCTTCACCTTGTCCTTCGTCGCGCACGTCGTGAAGATAGACGGTCACGACTTTAGGACAGTAAACGGGGAATTTCAAAGTATATTTACGGCGCATAGATTCATTTCCTTTCAGGTTTATTTACGAATTGTTTTTGAATTGATCGAGTAGAAAATCGTTATTGCAATGTTGTGTGGGGCGCTTGTAGACTACGCGCGAAACAGCTTGCGCAGCAGAACATGCGTCTTGATTAGAAATACGAACTAGCATGGACTCTCCTGCGCGCGGGCAGGAGGCATCGCGGACAAGAGGCGACGCACACAATGGGGATTGCGCAGTGATCACCACGTTATTCGCCGGCGCGTCGCGCGCCGCGAAGCCGTACGGCTGGCGTGCCGCCGCGCTGGCGTTCGCGCTCGCGCAGGTGCTCGCGGCGTGTTCGTCGCTGCCCAAGGTACAGGTAGATACCCTGGCCATTGCCGTTTCCACTCAAGCGAATCAGGACACGCCCATCGCCGTGGACGCCGTGCTCGTGCGTAATCAGCAACTGCTCGATGCATTGCTCGGCCTGCCTTCGGCGAAGTGGTTCGCGCAGCGCGATCAATGGCGCCGCGATCATCCCGAGGACCTCACGATCGTGTCGTTCGAAGTCGTGCCGGGCCAGCAGATCGCGGCGGCACCGTTTCCGTTTGGCGGCAAGCGGGGCGCAGGCGTGGTGGTGTTTGCCGACTACCAGACACCGGGCGCGCACCGCGTGAGGCTCGACACGGGGCCCGCTCACGCGCTGCTGCTGCTCGGCGACCAGGATCTGAGCGTGCAGGCGGCGCATTGAGCAACGAGACCGTGTGACGCCACGGTGTCATAGAGCGGCGCGGCAACACTGAGCGACGAAACGTTTAGCAATAGAAAGCAAACACATCATGCGAACTTCGTTTCCCGATCCGGTCTGCTGGTTCGACGGCATGCCCTTGCTGCCGCAGCATTTCCAGACCCAGGCGCTGCACGCGGCGGGGCATGCCGCGTTGCTCGCCGGCGCCGCGCGCGCGCACTACTGGGGCGTGCTCTCGCTGGAGCACGACGCCGCCGGACTCGCCCAGGGGCTCGTGCGCATCAGCGCGCTGGAGGCGATCCTGGCCGACGGCCTCGCGATCCGCCACACACCGCACGATCCCGTGCTGGAGATCGACGTGAGCCACGCGTTCAGCGCGCCGGACGAAGAGGTCACGATCTATCTCGCGGTGCCGCCGCTGTATCGCGGCGGGCAACTCGATCCGCAGGCCGGGCGCTACACCCAGCGCGAGAGTCCCGACGTTCCCGATCTCGTCTCGGGCGGCGAGCCCGCTTCGATCACGACATGGACGCCGCGCCTGCATCTCATGACGGACCTCGGCCGTCACGAATTCGACCGCTTGCCGCTCATGCGCGTGCGGCAGCAGGGCGGCGGCGTGGCGATTGCGGACTATGCGCCGCCTTGTCCGTTCGTGCGCGCCGACTCGGTGCTCGGTCAACGTGTGATGCAGCTGCTGCTGCGCGTGCGCGAAAAATGCGTGTTCCTGGCGGGGCGTCTGCAGGCGGCGCAACGCGCGGAAGAGCGCGACGATTCCGTCCAGATCGAGCGCCAGCTTTGCGCGCTCTGGAGCCGCCTGCCCGAAGTGGAAGCGACGCTCGTCACCGGCATCGCGCATCCCGCCGAACTGTATCGCGCCGTTGCGGGCATGACGGGCGCGCTCGCGGCGCTGCGTCCCGCGCGTGGCGTGCCCGCCTTCGCGACGTTCGATTACATGGCGCTGCTCGCGTCCTTCGATCCGCTGCTCGCGTGGGCGGACGAAGCACTCGCGACGATCCGCCAGGGGTATCGCGTGCGCGCGTTCACCGAGGAGGGCGGCAGCTTCTGGATCGCGCCGCCGTTCGAAAGCGGCGGCAACGTGGCGCGCGAACTCGTGATCGGTTTGCGCATGCCGCCCGACGCGGGCGAGCACGACGCGAGCGTGTGGCTCGATCATGCCGTCGTCGCGTCGCGGCCCTACGTGCCCACGCTCGCGCGCCAGCGCATGCGCGGCCTCGCGCGCCGGCGGCTCGCGCGCGAGGAGCGCGCGGCCTACGCGACGGGCGACGACACGACGCTCTTCGCGGTAGCCGTGGAGGATGCGTGGTTCGACCGCGCGCAGCCGTTGTGCATCGAGGTCCGCACGACCGTGCCGGGCCGCGCGCCCTGGGCCGTGCAACTCTTCACGCCCACGGGCGATGCCGCCGACGACGCACGCCCGGGGGGAGCCGATCATGCTTGATACCAGCGACCCGAGTGACGAGCGCCTGCCGCTCATGCGCGCGTTCGTCGTGGCGTTCGCGTTCGCGGAGAACGCGCGCCTGCGCGCGGTCGCGCAGGCGGCGAATGCAGCCAGTGCGGCGAACGCCGTGAGCGCAGAGACGCCCGCCGATCCCCAGCGCGATGCCGACGCGCTCGCCACCCAGCTGCAGTCGGCCACACGCAAGCTCGCGCGTGACGCGATGGCCTGGACCGGCGCGGCGGGCGAAGCGGACATCGCCGCCGCGCAGTACGCCTATGTCGCGCTGCTCGACGAATTGCTGCTGTTCTCGGCGTGGAATGGCGCGAGCGCGTGGGAAACGTATCCGCTCGAAGCGCGCATTTTCGGTACGCGCGCGGCGGGCGAGCGCATTCCGGCTGCCATCGAAACCTTGCTCGCGCAACGCGATCCGGCGCAGCGCGATCTCGCCAACGTGTATCTCGCCTGCCTCACGCTCGGCTTTCGAGGCCGCCTGCGCGGCGAGGCGGGCGCCTTGCGTCACGACCAGCTGCGCCACGCGCTGTTCGCCTTCGCCATGCAGCGTGACCCCGAGCCCGACCGGCTTGGCGCGCCACTCGAACGCGCCGCGCTGGCGCCGCGCGAAACCCGTCCGCTCACGCAGATGTTTCCAGACCGCGCACGCCTCGCGCTGTTCGTGGGCGGCGGATTCGCGGTGCTGCTCGGCATCTCGCAGCTGCTGTGGCTCTACGCGACGGCGCCCGTGCGGCCTTCGCTCGAACAGTTCGAGACGGTGTCGATCGCGCAAGGGCGTCCCGCGCAGGCGAGCCATACGAGCACCACGGGCATGGTGCTGCCGCGCGCACGCACGGTGCGCAGAATGCGGCCAGCGCCGCAGCCCGCCGATGTGCAGGCGATGCCGCGGACTCAGGACGTCCCCGCGGGGCCGACGGTCGCCACCGCGCCGCCCGCCACGCTCGCGCTCGCGGCACGGCGCATCGTCACGGTGAGCGCGCAGCACGCCGACGAAGCCGGCGAAGTGAGCGAAGAGAGCGAAGACAGCCCGGACGCCACGCCACGCGGAGCACGGCCATGACGACCACACTCGTAGTCGTCCTGATCGTCCTCATCGCGCTGTTGATCGTGGGGCTCGCGGCCGTGCTCGTCGTGCGCTGGCTGCGCGGGCGCGACGAACGCCGGCCGCTGCGCAACTTCTCCGCCATGATGCGCACGGCGCACAACGCGATGGGCGTGCGCGATCCGTACTCGGTGCCGCGCGTGCTGGCCACGGGCGCACCGGCGGCGCTCGACGCGCTGGCGCTCAGCTGGCGTCTCTCGCCCGTTGGCGAGCCGGCGTGGTTCGGCAGGCTCTGGCACGACGCCGAAGGCATCCTGATCGCGGAGCCCGGCGACTCGCTCGGCGCGCGCGCGGCCGCCGAGCGCCGGCGCGGCTCGACTGGCGGGCGCTTGCTGCGCGGCCTGCTGCGCAACCGGCCGGGCCGCCCGCTCGACGCGCTCGTGTGGGTGATCGCGCTCGATACGCTCGTCGACGAAAACGGAACCGCGCGCGCGGACACCGACGCTGCGCTCGAAGCTTCGCGCACAGTGCTCGCGCTGCAGCGTCAACTGGGGCAGATGCTGCCGCTCTATGTGGTGGTGACGGGCTGCGACGCGCTGCCGGGCTTCGATGCGCTCGCGGCCCGTCTGCGCCGCGCCCGCATCGAAACGCCGCTGGGCTGGGCCTCGCCGTATGCGCCGCGGCGCGCCTTCGAACCCGCGTGGGTAGACGAGGCCTTCGCCGCCATGAGCCGCGCGCTCGCGGCGACGGTCACCGAAATGGGCACGCTCGACGGTGCGCTGGACGGCGACGTGTTCCTGTTGCCGCAGCGCATCGACACCCTGCGCGAGCCGTTGCGCGAGCACATCGAGCCCACCTTGCGCGGCGCCGCGGACGGCACCGCGCCGCTCATGCGCGGCATCTGGTGCGTCGGAGCGATGCCGCAAGCGCAGGAGCGCGAGGAGCCCGCCATCACGAACGCGGCGCGCAGCGAGGCGCGCGCCGCGGCCGCGCCGGCCTTCGCGTCGCGTCTCTGGCACGACCTGCTGATGCCGGGGCAGGGACTCGCACTCGCCATTCCCCGCGTGCTCGCGCTGCGCATGCGACGCTACCGTATCGCGACGTTCGCAGCGATCGCGTTGGGCGTGTGCTGGTGCGTGGGCCTCGGAGTCACGACCTGGCACGTGCGCAGCGACGCGCGTGCACTGGCGAGCAGCTACGACGCGCTCGCGCTCGCGAGCGTCGCCTGGCACGAAGCGGGCGCGAGCAGCAGCGAAACGGCGGCGGCGAATGCGCTGGGCAGCGCCGCGAACGCCTTCGTCAAGGTGCCGCGCTGGCAACTCGCCACGCCGTTCATGCCGCTGTCGTATTTCGGCCTGCACCGCCGGCTCGACGACGCGCAATACCACGTGCTGAGCGGGCTCGTGTTCTCGCCGCTGCGCGCGCGGCTCGTAAGCCGGCTCGCCGAACTGAACTGCGACGGCGCCAACGAGTCGGGCGACAACGCGAGCCTCGCGGCCGCCGCACGGCGTCCCCAGGACCTGCCCGAGTACACGCAGGGCACACGGCTCGTCACGAACGCGGCGCAGACCGAGCGGCTGATCACGAACTACAACGAACTGGTGGAACGCGATTCCGGCAACACCGTCATGCTTGCGCAACTCATGCGCGGCGCAGTGGGCGTGAGTTTTTCGCCCGATCATGTGGCCGACCGTGGGGGGCTGGACGACGCCATACGCGCGACGGCAGTGGAAGGCGGCGAACTGTCGTTCGACGGCACCGAGGCGCGCGCCGCGCACGCGCGGGCGAGCGTGTGCTTCGAGGAGACCTTCGATCGCTGGTTCGACGACATTTATCAGGACTCCTCGCTCACGACGAACGCCGCGCAAATCCAGGCCATGCTCGCCGATCTCAAGGCGCCCGGCGCCGTGCCGACCACCGCCTCGCTCTCCGAGCTGGCCACGCGCATCGACACGCTCGCAACCCAGGTCGATACCGCGGACCACGGCTGGGCGGGCACACATGGCCAGGAACTCGTGCCGGGGCTCACGGCGACCTTCGACACGGCAAAGGGGCTGCGCCTGATCGGCGCGACGCCGGTGGCGAGCGTGCTGGAGCACGAACAGAGCGAACAAAGCGCGTTCGCGGCGCGCTGGCTCGCAAGCGGGAATCTGCCTGGGGTGCTGGCCTCGAATCCCACCACAGGGCTGCAGCTGGCGCCAGACTTGCTGCCGCTGCGCGACGCGTTGCGCACGTTGCTCGGCCAGTCGTTCGTCGCGGGCGAGGGCAGCGCGACGGCCGAAATTCGCGGCGTGGATTCCGACTCGGCGCAGCGCGCACTGGCGATCCTGCCCGCCTACAAGCAATACTCCGCCGGACTTCTCGCTCAGGCGCCCGAAGCGTGGCGCGGCGCGCTGCTCGCCGCGGCCGGCAACGCGACCGTGCACAGCATGGTGGCCGCGCTGTCGGCACCCGTTGCGACAGCGGCAACATCGGCAGGCGGGGCGCGCAACGTCGCTTACGCGCCGCAGACGCAGGGCGCGTCCTTCGACATGCTGCGCAAGAACGCGACCGATCTCGTGGAAGCGTTCGACTCGCTCGGCCGCGCGGATCTCGCGCAAGCCGTTGCGCTGCGCGTGAGCGACGTCGCGCTCGATGTGCTGCGCTCGACCGATGTGCAGTTGCAATCGCTGGAACCGTTCCGGCCGCTGCGCGGCGACTTTTCGGCGTGGAACGGCAACGCCGGCGGGTCGATGCGCGCATTCGGCGCCGCCACGCCCGAAGCGCTGCAAACCTATCTTGCGGCGCAGTCGAGCGCGGTGGCGGACACGGCCACGCTCGCGTCGAGTGCGCTCGACTGGCTGAGCACACAGAACCCGCCGCTTTCCACCGCGGACGCGCGGCTCGTGGCGCGCTGGAAGGCGCTCTTCGCGGACCTCGCGCAATACCGCGCGCGCAGCCCGGCGAGCGCGCTGGTGGCGGTGCCGTCGATCATCTCCAACCAGCTCGACAAGATGGATCTCGACACGTGCAGCGCCTCGCTCGCGCAGGTGGACGTGCCGGGCTCGGGCGACATCGTCGCGAGCGCGGGCATGCGGCTCGTCTCGTCGGCGCGCGAGCGCTGCTACCGGCTGCAGATCGGCACCGGCGGCGAGGCCTACGAACAGCTGCGCAACTATTTCGCGCGCTACCTGGCCGGCCGCTTCCCGTTCTCCGCGGATGCGAACGCGCAGGCCGCCGACCTGCGCCAGACGGCGGCGTTCGTGGCACTGCTCGACGCGAAGCTCGCGGACGCGCAACGCGGCATGAGCGCCGCGGCGGCGAGCGGCGGCTCGCAAGCGGGCGCGCAGCAGTTTCTGGCCAAGCTCGCGCGCGCGAAGCCCTGGCTCGACGCGCTGGTGGCGCGCGGCGCGGACGGCGCGCTCGTGGGCGTGGACGTGGCGGTGGATTGGCGCATCGATCGCGCCGACGAAGCCGGTGCGGACCAGGTGATCCTGTGGTCGCTCGCGAGCGGCAGCCAGACGCTCGCCTGGCCCGCCACGGCGGGCACGCCGCTGCGCTGGGCGCCGGGCCAGCCTGCCGCGCTGAGCCTGCGCTGGGCGAAGGACGGCCCGTGGCGGCCCATGCAGGACGCGTCGCAGCCGACGCTCTCAGTCGACGGCGAAGCGGCGACATGGGCGGCAAACGACACGTGGTCGCTATTGCGCCTCGTGCGCCTGCACGCGGTGCCGGACGACGGCGTGGATACCGGCACGGGCGCGGGCAACGCGCGCATGGTGCTGAGCGTGCCGGTGCGCGACCGCAACGGCGGCACGCAAACCGCGCGCATGTTCATGCGTCTGGGCATGACCGGCGCGTCGAAAACGGCGCTCGCGTGGCCCGACCTGCCGTACGCGGCGCCGGGCTACAGCGCATACGGCACGCCTGCGGTCACCTATGGACCGTATCCGTCGAGCACCCAGGCGGGGCGCGGATGAACCCGGCATTCGACATCCAAGCACTCGTTCAACCGATACCGGGCGCCGCGCCAGCCGGCGTCCCGCTGCTGCACGACGCCGCCTTCGACGCGATCAAGGCGGCGCGACGCGAGGACGATCCGGCGTTGCCCGCGGGCATCTGGCAAACCACGCTCAAGGTCGCCGACTGGGCCGCTGTCGAAGCGGGCTGTGAGGACCTCCTCGCGCGCCGTAGCAAGGACTTGACGCTCGCCGCATGGCTGGGCGAGAGCTGGCTGCATCGATACGGATGTGTTGCCTTGCCCGATTGCTTCGTCTTGCTGAGCGAATTGTGTGTGCGCTATTGGGACGATATTCATCCGTTGCCGCGCGATGGCGACCTGGGCTTTCGGGCCGCACCGCTCGCGTGGGTGGCCCAGCAGTTTCCGACCTTGCTCGGCGGCCGGATCGCGTTGTGCGCGGGGCCTGACGGATCAGCGCTGACGCTTGCGCGCTGGCAGGGCGCGCAGCGCGAGGCGGTGGCGGTGAAGGACCGCAAGGATGTGCCGGCCGCGAAGCGCGAGGAGGCCGCACGCGTGGCGCAGGCGTTGGCTCAGGCCGCGCATGCGGCGGAGCCTGCCGCGTTGCGCGATCAGTTGCAGGCGCTGCGCGCGGCTCGCGCGCCCATCGCGAAACTCGATGCGTGGTGCACGCAGCGGCTCGGCGCGGAGGCGCCGTCGTTCGGAGCGCTGCTGGAGACGCTGGAGCGCATGGAGAGTGTGCTGCGTGACTGGCTCACGACACATCCCGAGTGGGAGGACGTACCGATGGTTGAAGTCGCAACGATTCAGGAGCCGGCGGTGGTCGAGCCTGCAGCGGGTCAGGTGGCTGCGGTTGGTGCGGTGCTGGAGCCGGCTGGGCCGAGGAGGCTCGATGCGCCGCAGTCGCGTGATGAGGCGTACCGGTTGCTCGCCATTGTTGCCGAGTACCTCATGCGCTATGAGCCGCATAGTCCTGTGCCTTATATGCTCAAGCGGGCGCTTGACTGGGGTGGGAAGCCGTTGCCCGAGTTGCTCGCTGAACTGATGGCCGGTGAGCGGGGCAGGGCGTTGGGGGCGGCGCTTGGGTTGTTGCCTGAGGGCGGCGAAACTTAGCGTTTTCTGTTGTTGACACCGACTGGATATGCTTGTTTTCGCGGCGGTATGCCTGGGTTGCCCCTGTGCGGGGCAATGCTCTCAACTTAAGCCCGATTGCATCACGCGAGTTTGTAGGCGAGGTGGAAATGGGGTTTGGCCTTTCTGGGTGGCCTGGGATAGGAGCGTGAGGGCTGTATGCGA